>NZ_JAIXHZ010000046.1:0-23865 GCF_043392705.1 Dysgonomonas sp. Shenzhen-Wh21 | reverse complement strand
AGTCGTACCCTTTGCATCTGGTAACTGATATATATATGTTCCTTTCGACGTCGGTGCTTTTACGACTTTCAACTCTTTAATATCGCGCGACAACGTAGCCTGAGTAAGCTCAAAGCCCTTTTCAGTTAGTATCTTAAGCAGCATATCCTGACTATTTATCTCATTAGCCTGAAGTACTTCTTTTATTATTTTATGTCTAATTTTTTTAGTCATACATGTATAAATATACAAACAAGATGCAAAAATATACATAATAATGCATATCTAAAATTTTAGATGTATAAAAATTATAAATTTCTAAGGATATGTGTATAAAAATCAATCAATGGGTTTCGCTGCCGGTATTCCCATATCTTCAGCTTCGTCACTATCAAATTTTTCAGAATACTCTTCGGATCGGCTTATATGGTATTCTCCGTATTCATCATTTGTATATCTTTCATTTGTTGAGTTGAGTAAGAAACTATCGCTGAAAGAAACCTCCTTTTCAAGCCCGAGATCTTTTAGGCTATAAGTTTTACCTTCATGCTTTATAGAATCAGAAAATTCATATAGGTGAGCCTTATAAATTGCATCCTGATATTGTTTCTCTATGATTAGTAAATCTAGATTATAGTACTTCCCATTCGATGAAGAACCATCTGAAGAAACAGAGAACTCAAATCCATGAGACGTCTCAATCTGCATAATCCGATCTTGCAAATCCCATTCGAAAGAACATTGTTCAAAATGAGAACTTATAAAGAATGAATATTTGGGTTGACCATATTTTTCTTTAAACCCATGCATAAAACGAGCTCTGTCTTCAAGTGTATTAAATCTCCCTGTAGCATAATAGGCTACAGGCTTTTTGTCTCTATTTGTTAATATAGATAATTTATCAAAGTATGCATTTCTAAATTTGGCAACACTATCCAAAGTCGGAGTTTGATATAAATACCCAAATTCCTCTTTAGGCACTTTCAGCTCTAAAGCATCGGATATTACAGTGTTAATTGTATACCTCAGCATATCATCAGTCAGTTTGCCATCTCTTATACTGTCATATTCTGCGTAACCATCTTTAAGAATAAGATGTCGGGAATATAAGAGAGAAACATTCTCCTGAAAATTGACTCTTTCCAAGTCGAAAGCACCACACTTCTCGAGAGTAGCGGGGTGCTTGATACATGAAAATAATAATAGGAATGTAAAAGTAAGTGATAAGGTTATTTTAATCATATTTTTTATAGCTATAAATTCAACATCATTTTCTCTTGCAATTTAATATTATCAGATGCGCTGCCTACCATAAAAGTGAAGTCTCCGTTAGGCTCAACGACTCTATTCATTTTCTTATCAATAATAGAAAAGTCGTCCTTTGTCAATATAAGTCTAATCATTTTAGTCTCACCTTTCTTCAAATTGACTCTTTCAAAGGCTTTCAACTGCATAATGGGCTGCACAACAGAAGCCCTATTATTTCTCAGATATAACTGAACAACTTCGTCTCCATCAAAATTTCCTGAATTTCGAAGTTCTACCGTAACTTCAACACCTGAATTGCTCTTATTGATCTTCAAATTGCTATATTCGAAACTGGTAAAGCTAAGCCCATAACCGAAACTATACAATGGCTTACTAGTCATCTCCACATAATCGTGACTTGCCGGATTCCTGTGATTATAATATACAGGCAATTGCCCTACCGATTTGGCTACCGACATTGGTAGACGTCCCGCAGGGTTATATTCACCAAACAGAACATCAGCTATCGCATTGCCACCTTCTTGTCCCGGATACCAAGCTGATAGTAGTGCATCTGCATTTTCTGACGCCCAGTTCATATTCAAAGGACGACCTTGAATATACACCACGACAACAGGTTTGCCTGTGGCTTTTATAGCCTTCAATAACTCTAATTGTTTCCCCATAAGATCTAAACTAACTCTATCAAAGCCTTCGCCGCTCTCCATATCGCTTATGCTATGCTCATCAGTAACAGCAGCACCTGTTTCTATATATTTTGTTTTAAAATCACGTGCACTGGAACCTCCAACTACAACGACAGCCACATCTGATCTTAAGACGGCTTGCACAGCCTTATCTATATCAGTATTTAGGGTATCTCTGATAGCACAGCCTTTCACATATTCTATTTGCGACTGTTTGAGTTTAGATCTGATACCATCCAAAACAGTCTTAACATTGCTATCATCCTGTGGTGCTGTATAATCGCCTAACTGATTGTATACATTATCAGCATTAGGACCTATCACTGCTATCTTCTTTATTTTACTCTTATTAAGAGGTAAGATATTATTTTTGTTTTCGAGTAATACAATCGACTCTCTTGCTACTTGTCTTGCCAATGCCATATTTTCTTGTGTTCTAACAACCTGTTGTGCATTGTTTTCATCGACATATGGATTTTCGAAAAGTCCCATATCGAATTTCAATTTCACTATTTTATATACAGCCGAGTCAATCTGAGTTTCACTAACCATGCCTTTTTTTACAGCATCAGACAATGTAAAGAAAGCATTACCTCCCAAATCACAATCAAGTCCTGACGTTAATGATAATATAGCTGCGTCCTGTATTGTTGATACAACATAGTGACTTCCTCTCAATCCTTCGATACTACCCAAATCTGACACAGTAAAGCCTTTAAAACCCCAATCTTTACAAAGAACATCTTTTAGCAAATATTCGTTCGATGTACAAGGAATACCATCCACCGAATTATAGGCAGTCATCACTGACAAAGCGCCTGCTTTAACAGCTTTTTCGAATGGAGGTAAATAGTTTTCTTTCAAGTCGCGCATTCCCACACTGTTGCTATTACCATTATGTCCGCCATCGGGGATTCCATAAGCTACAAAATGCTTCAATGTAGAGATTAAACTGTATGGTTTACTCAAATCTCCACTTCCAAAACCTGTCACAAAGGCTTCTCCCATTTTAGAGATCAGTACAGGATCTTCTCCATACGTTTCTTCCACACGAGACCACCTAGCTTCCCTCGCCAAATCTAACACAGGGCCATATCCGATATGCGAACCCTGAGAGCGAGCTTCTTTGGATATCACCGCACTCATTTGTTGTATAAGACTAGGGTTCCATGTTGCCGCTTGTCCTATTGCAGTGGGGAAAACAGTAGTACCAATCGCCATATGACCATGAGGACACTCTTCAGCTAGGAAAATAGGAATACCCAAGCGTGTATTCTCCATTATATAACGTTGTAAAGCATTACCCGCTTTAGCTGCCAACTTCGGATTTACTCCGTTTTCTAATGTTTTTTTAGTCCATGGATCTGCCCGAAAAGTGGCCCAAAGCATACCTATATGACGCTGTTGAACATATTCTTCAAACTTTTTAGAGTGTGTCACCTGATCTCCGTTGCGTTCATACATCTCCCAACCGAGAGGACAAAGCAACTGACCTACTTTTTCCTCCAATGTCATGTGACTGATAAGGTCGACGGTACGCTCTTCGCTTGACAGCTTTGGATTTTTGTACTTATACGCTTGTTGAGCACTTATTGTTTGAAATAAAAAGAGAGCAATAATGCTTAATTTAAAATAATTCATAAGTATATGTGTTCTTATATGATATATTTAACTTCTTTAAAGGCAAAATGTCTTTCTTCACCTTCTTTCGTTTTTAAAATAAGGATTCCCGAAGAATTAACATCTTGTATTCGGGCAAGGAAATTCGATAGTCCATCATTGTACAGATGATAACCATCTTTCCTGAAAAGAGATTCTTTATATTGTTTTATCAGAGAATCGGTCTTGCCAATTTTTATTTGCTGGTAATACACATTGATATTATCAACAACAGTCTTTAGTATTTCTTCAAGATTATAGTCTCTGTTAGTTATCTGTTTCAGAGATACAGGATTCGGAGCATCGCTTCTGAAATCTACCTGATTGATATTAATACCAATACCGGCAACAGAATGACCTATATTATCTTCGAGAATAGTGTTTTCTAATAGGATACCACATATTTTCTTTTCATTCCAATAGATATCATTAGGCCATTTTATAGATATACCCTCTGTATATTCTTGCAGACAATTTGCTACGGCTAGAGATACAATCTGTGATAGTATAAATTGCTCTCCCGCTTTTATAAAGCCAGGGAACAAAACAATACTAAAAAGAATATTTTTTCCCGCTTCCGACTCCCAGCCATTCCCTCTCTGACCTTTCCCTGCCGACTGAAAATCTGCCCAAACGACAGTACCTTCATCAACATTCTGTGTCTGGAGTAGTTCTTTTAAATAATTATTAGTCGAGTTAGTCTCCCTAATGTGAATTATCTCAGGCACAGTCGTCAACTATTTGGTAAGTTATTATATTCTGTTTGTTTTACTTTGGGTAGTTTCTTTATTACTTCGTCTACTGAGTGAAGAATCAATTCTTTAATAAGTTTATCTGGCACATCGCTATCAAGAACAATTGTATTCCAATATTTTTTATTAGAATGAAATCCGGGTTTTATCCCCGTATACTGTTCACGCAGCTCGATCGCTTTCTCCGGATCGCACTTGAGGTTAAGCCAAAATTCTCCATCTTTACTATCCAACGCCATATAAGCATACATCTTATCCATGATCTTGTAAACTAAGACATCCTCCCCAAAAGGAAATGTCTCTGTCCCTCCTTTTATCGCAATACAGGCTTCGCGCGCTTCTTCTATATTCATTTTCTGATTTATTAGATCTTGTTCTTCAAATAAGATTTTCTTAAATTTATACAGATGATCGCAAATAATGAGGTATCAGTTTATAGGCGCAAAAAATGCATCATCTATATGGTCTATTTCGAACTTCTGTCCTGTCCAAATTGCTGCAATAACATCAAAGCGGGCCGGTAAATCTATATTAAATTCCTTCAAATAGAAATCTGCCGCCTCTACAATCCTTTTTATTTTCCGTTTCGATACTGCGTCTTCCGGATGTCCCCAATAATTACTACTTCTTGTCTTTACTTCTACAAAAATAATAAACTCTTCGTTTCGAGCAATAATATCTATTTCGTATTTCTCATGAGTCCAATTTTGCTCAATGATCTTGTACCCCTTTTGTTTTAGAAGATTAACTGCTGCTTCCTCACCTCTTTTCCCAAGATCATTATGCTCAGCCATAGACTACTTAAAGTTTTAGAACTTTATTTACATTATCATATAAAGGAACGAGATTTGCTGTATCCACAGTTAAGCAGTACTCAACAGAATCTTGCAAGTTATTTGCTTCAAGCCTCTTGATATGTTCGGTACGATTAATATAGCCTCTCAAATCAGACTTAGCCTCTTGCCACATCGATAAAGCAACCTGAGTGGCATCTGAAGCAGACGCATATCCTTTTGCCATCAACCTATCGGCTAAAGCTCCGCCAAATAATGTATCTTCAATATTAAAACGATTGTTCCACCCCGCGCAGAGTATCATTACGTCTTTTTGCTTTTGTATACAAAATTCAGTCAATGCACTTATATTCGAAAAAGCTCCGATAGTCAAAATATCTGCATTTGCAGCGGCTTCGATTGCCTGAGTTCCGTTTGTCGTTGTAAATACTATTTCTTTACCCTCTACTTTTTCCTTTGTATAGTCAAACGGTGAATTTCCAAAATCAGCAAAATCACAACGTTTCACATTCCGCTCTGCTCCAACCAGATATCCTTTAGCCTTATATTGTTGAGCCTCTTCGATAGAAGCTACGGGAATAATACACTTAGCTCCATTTTTCAGGGCAGCACACATGGTTGTAGTAGCCCTGAATATATCAACCACTACTACAATATAGTTGTTGCTATCGACATAGTAAGGATACAAAGCTGGAGAAAAACAAACATCAACTTTCATCTATAATGCTGCTTTTATTCTTACTAACTTCTCCATCAAGCCTTCAAGCTGGTCTAGCGGAAGCATATTAGCTCCGTCAGACAAAGCATTTGCTGTATCGAAGTGTGTTTCAATAAACAATCCATCTACACCTGTAGCAATACCCGCTTTACACATCGTTTCTATCAATTTTGGCTGCCCGCCTGTTACACCCGAAGCCTGATTCGGCTTTTGCAGGCAGTGTGTTGCATCCAATACGACAGGAAAACCAAATTCTTTCATTTCAGGTATTCCCCGAAAGTCAACAACAAGATCAGAATAGCCAAAAGATGTACCACGGTCGGTAAGGATTACATTCTTATTTCCCGAATCCAATACTTTCTGCGCTGCAAATTGCATTCCACTCGGAGCCAGAAACTGACCTTTCTTTATGTTTACTATTTTACCTGTCTCTGCAGCAGCAATAAGCAGGTCGGTCTGACGGCAAAGAAATGCCGGAATCTGCAAAACATCAACATATTCTGCAGCCATTGCAGCCTCGTGAGTTTCGTGAATATCTGTTACAGTAGGAATACCAAAAGTTTCGCCTACCTTGCGAAGTATCTTTAAAGCTTTCTCATCTCCAATCCCGGTGAAAGAATCTACACGAGATCGATTTGCTTTCTTATAAGAACCCTTAAATACATAGGGAATATTTAGTCTATCTGTTATAGTTTTAACTTTTTCTGCAATACGAAGTGCCATTTCTTCTCCCTCGATGACACATGGTCCTGCCAGCAAGAAAAAATTATCATTTTTTAAGTTCTCTATATTCATTTTTTATTTGTTTGATTACTAGATAAAATAGTCTTCAAAGGTACAAACATTCTGCCATTTTCAGAAATTTTAGGTTTGTCATTGATATTATTTATTAGCAATATTAAAGGAATTAAGCTATTTTTATTGTTATATAAAAAAACATGATAATTATGGGAAAAGCCAAGAAGAAAAACTTTGTATTGGATACAAATGTAATACTACATGATTTCAGGTGCTTAGATAATTTTGAAGAAAATGACATATATATTCCCATTGTAGTTTTGGAAGAACTGGATAAGTTCAAAAAAGGGAATGATCAGATTAACTATAATGCCCGCGAATTTCTCCGCCAGCTCGATGCAATAACAGACGACAACTTATTTACGAAAGGAATATCTTTAGGCAACGGTTTAGGCAATCTCTTTATTGATACAAGTATAAAATCTCAAGAAAGGATAACCGAGATATTTCCGGAGAGAATACCCGATCATCGTATATTATCATCTGTTCTTGACATTTCGGAGCGTGACGGCAAAATAAAGACCATATTGGTAACCAAAGACATAAATCTGCGAATGAAGGCTCGTGCAATCGGGCTCCTGGCAGAAGATTATATAAATGACAAAGTTCCTGATATCTTTTTATTTGAAAGACAGCACAAAACATTCAAGGATATGGAGTCTTCGGTTATCGATGAACTGTATGCGAACCCGAACGGTGTTGATCTCGACCAGTTCAATCTGGAAACTTCGGTGAATGCGAATGAATGCTTCGTGATGAAGAACGGTAAAAAAAGTGTGCTCTCCAGATACAACCCGTTTACTAAAAAGATAAAGAAAATAGACAAGCAGATTTGTTACGGCATACAACCTCGAAATGCGGAACAAACATTTGCGATGGAGGTACTCACCGATCCCGAAATAAAATTAGTAGCGCTTACAGGAAAAGCGGGAACAGGAAAAACGTTACTGGCCTTAGCCTCAGCATTGAAACAAAGCGAGAACTTTGACCAAATACTCCTCGCCCGCCCGATCGTTGCATTAGGAAACAAAGAATTGGGATTCTTACCCGGTGACGAAAAACAAAAAATAGCACCTTATATGCAGCCTCTTTTCGACAATTTATCTGTAATAAAAAATCACATTCCTTACGGTGGTGCTGAGTACAAGAATATAGAAGCGATGCAGGCAAGTAAGAAGCTGGAAATAGAAGCATTAGCTTATATCCGAGGACGAAGTTTATCAGAGATGATCTGTATTATCGATGAAGCTCAAAACCTGACACCTCACGAAATAAAAACCATTATAACCCGTGCAGGTGAAGGAACGAAAATGATTTTTGCAGGAGATTTACAACAGATCGACTCTCCTTATCTTGATGCTCAGTCAAACGGGTTGGCTTACATGATAGATAAAATGACAGGACAAGATATTTTTGCACATGTCAATCTGATAAAAGGAGAAAGAAGTAAGCTATCTGAGATAGCAAGTATATTATTGTAATAACAATCTAAAAACAATAACATTTCAAGAAATATAAATGGACAAATTCTATCTCAGAGCTTATAGTATACTCATCGTAACAATGAGTATACTCACCATCCCTTGTTTAGCCCAAACTGTAGATAATCATAAATGGAAAGAAGGTATCCTAGTGGATGAATTCATTTATGATTCTGCTGAATTCCCCTCGGTTCATGCAGCTACAATTGCTGAAACCCCGTCGGGTTTGATTACGGCATTTTTTGGCGGAAAATATGAAGGACACCCCGAAGTCAATATATATACTTCTCGTTATACAGCCACAGGATGGACTCAGCCAGTGAAGGTAGCGGATGGCATCGTGAGCGATACTTTAAGGAAGGCCTGCTATAACCCGGTCTTATTTCAATATCCCGATGGCGAATTGCTATTGTTTTATAAAATAGGAAAGAATGTGCAAGATTGGACAGGTTATCTTATCCGCTCATACGATGACGGACAAACATGGACAAAACCCGAAGCGCTACCGGAAGGTTTTCTGGGTCCAATAAAAAACAAACCTATTCTGATTGGGAATAAACTAATTTGCGCATCGAGTACAGAGAATGACGGATGGCAGGTTCACATGGAAATTACCGAAGATAGAGGGAAAACTTGGAGAAAAACATCTCCGATCAACAGCAAGCCTTGGAATATTATTCAACCAAGTATATTAACATTAAACAATAATGTATTGCAAATTGTATGTCGCTCTCAGAACGAACATATCATATCGGCTTTTTCGAAAGATGAAGGAGAGACGTGGAGCGATCCTATAGCTCTTTACTTACCGAATAATAATTCGGGGACGGATGCCGTAACACTCAAAGACGGACGCCAACTAATGGTGTACAATCATGTAGCAGCATCGGAGAGTGCATATAAGGATAAAGCTCGTACACCGTTGAATGTCGCTCTATCTGACGATGGAATTACCTGGAAAGCATCGCTCATTCTCGAAGACTCGCCAATAAAGGAATATTCCTACCCATCGGTTATACAAGGACATGACGGTATGATACACATAGTATACACGTGGCGCAGAGAAAAAATTAAATATGTAAAAGTTGATCCGTCACTACTTAAAAGTGAAACAATCGTAAACGGAAAGTGGTAATAACAACTATAAATCCTCATTTTTACAATTTTCTGAATAAAAAAAGAATGAAATGCTTGCAATATTCAAAAAAATATTACTTTTGTAATCACATTTAAAACAACAAGCGTTAGAATGAATATTTTTTCTTATACATACTTTTTCTTTTTTTACTTTTACTTTAGAAAGTAGAACAGGATTTTGTATGAGAAATTTGGAGTGAATTAAAACAACAAGAATATATGGAATCCTGTCAAATATGACGGGATTTTTTTTTGATAACATTTTATGAAAAGAGTTGCGATACAAGGAGGATTAGGTGCATATCATGGGATAGCCGCAGAGAATTTTTTCGGAGAAGAAGTCGAAATTGTTCCATGCATTACTTTTCGTGATATTTTCACAACAATCAAAAAAGAACCGAATACGATCGGGATTATAGCCATAGAGAACACTATCGCCGGTAGCCTTCTGGGCAACTACGATCTGCTAAAAGAAAATAAACTCCCAATAGCAGGAGAATACAAACAACGCATCTCTCATTGTCTGGCGGCATTGCCCGGCCAAACAATTCATGATATAAAAGAAGTGGAATCGCATCCGATTGCACTCATGCAATGTACAGAATTCCTAGATACACTACCGGGTGTTAGGATTATAGAGCATGAAGATACGGCTTTGGCTGCAAAAGATGTAGCAGAGAAACATCTATCGACCACTGCTGCGATATGCAGCACCAAAGCGGCCGAAATTTATGGACTAAACATCTTAGCGAGGGGAATTGAGACAAATAAGCACAATTTTACTCGCTTTCTTATTATAGCAAACCCATGGGTGGTAGACGAACTACAAAAAGGAGAAGTTCTGAATAAATCGTCTATTGTATTTACAACTCCACATAGCGAAGGCAGCTTATCGAAAGTATTATCGGTATTTTCTTTCTACGGCATCAATTTGACTAAGATACAATCTCTACCAATAATAGGTAGAGAATGGGAATATCAGTTCTATGTAGACCTTACATTTTCTGATCTTACGCGATACAAGCAATCGCTACAGGCAATCCGCCCTTTAACAAGCGAACTAAAGCTTTTGGGAGAATATCCAAACGGAAAACAAAGCGAATTATAAAAAAACCACGATTTAACAATAGCAAACTGCTAATAACAATATGAGAACAATAGTACCGGCAGACCGCCTTAATACAGTAAGTGAATACTACTTTTCGAAAAAACTAAGAGAAGTAGCCGAAATGAACGCAATGGGGAAAAATGTGATTAGCCTCGGAGTGGGAAGTCCAGACCTCCCTCCTTCCGAAGAAACCACAAAAGCCCTATGTGAATCTGTAATAAAAAAAGATGTACACGGCTATCAACCACATGTGGGTATTGCCGAATTGCGTAAGGCTTTTGCTGATTGGTACAAAAGAACATATAATGTGAATCTCGACTTTGCAAATGAAATACAACCCTTGATAGGCTCAAAGGAAGGGATTTTACATATCTCGCTGGCATTTCTCAATCCGGGAGACGGAGTATTAGTGCCTAATCCGGGGTATCCGACATATAGTTCAGTGAGCAAGCTTGTTGGGGCAAATATTGTCTCTTACGAATTGGATGAGAATAACAATTGGCAACCGGATTTCGATGCATTGGAAAAGCTAGACTTATCGAATGTAAAACTAATGTGGATTAATTATCCTAACATGCCTACAGGTGCAAACGCTACGGTCGAATTATTTGAAAAAATAGTTGCTTTTGGAAAGAAACATGGCATAATCATAGCTCATGATAATCCTTATAGTCTTATTCTTAACGAAAAGCCATTAAGTATACTGCAAGTAGAAGGAGCGAAAGATATATGTATAGAACTCAATTCGATGAGTAAATCGCACAATATGCCCGGATGGAGAATTGGGACATTGGCTTCAAATGCACAATTTATACAATGGGTGCTAAAGGTTCTGACCAACATCGAGAGTGGAATACTAAAACCTATACAGTTGGCAGCCATTGCCGCTCTGAACAATTCGGGCGAATGGCACAAAGAAAACAATATCAAATTATACGCCAATCGCCGTCAATATGCAGAAGCTATTATGAAAGAGCTAGGTTGCACTTTTGATAAAAAACAATCGGGAATGTTTCTTTGGGGAAAGATTCCGGCAGAATACAAAAGCAGCGAAGAATTGGCTGACAAAATTTTATACGAAGCGAATGTTTTCTTAACCCCGGGATTCATTTTCGGGAACAAAGGAGAAGGATATATACGTATCTCTTTGTGCTGCAATGAAGACATGCTTAAAGAGGCTTTGGAAAGAATAAAAAAGGTAACAAATTAATATATGTCTTCTAAACTTCCTCAACGGAGGAGTATCCGATTCGCAAATTATGATTACAGTCAGGTAGGATTATATTTCGTGACGATATGTTGCGAAAATAGAATTTGTCGCTTTGGTAAAATACAAAACACTGATATCGTATTGAATGAGGCCGGTAGGATGATAAATACAGAGTGGAACAATTTAAAGAAACGTTTCTCGAATATAGAATTACATAATTATATTATTATGCCAAATCATTTTCATGGAATAATAGAAATTACAGATGTAGGGATACCCCTTGTGGGTATCCGAAAGACGAATGGGCAACCACAAGGGATTGCCCCTACTTTGGGCAAAATATTGGGAGCTTTTAAATCAATAACGACCGTCAAATATACCCATGGGGTTACTCAATTAGGTTGGGAACCCTACGATCAAAGAATATGGCAACGTAATTATTATGAACATATCATCAGAGATGAAAAATCACACCAGAATATATCTGATTATATAACAAACAATCCATATAACTGGGAAAATGACGAGTATTATATTTAATGTTTTAGATTGGAGAACAGATAATCAGGATAGCCGAAATTTATCTATTGTAGAGTAGTAAATTATAAGCAGTAAATAAAAGGTAACAGATAAAAACAGAATAAAAGTTGTCACCTTTGTCACTTTTTAGCTAAAATATAGAATAATCAAAAAACAAATTAAAATAAATATGAAACTAGATTCAATTTTACTTCCGGGAGTTGACCCGAAACGTCCTCTTGTAATAGCCGGTCCATGCAGTGCCGAGACTGAAGAACAAGTAATGAATACTGCAAAGCAACTAGCAGCAGACGGTATAAAAATCCTTCGTGCCGGAATATGGAAACCCCGCACTAAACCAGGTGGATTTGAAGGAGTTGGCAGCGAAGGTCTTGCTTGGCTCAAAAAAGTGAAACAAGAAACCGGAATGTACGTTTCTACTGAGGTTGCAACACAGAAACACGTTTATGAAGCTCTTAAATATGGCATAGATATGTTATGGATCGGCGCCCGTACAACAGCAAATCCATTCGCAGTTCAGGAAATAGCAGAAGCGCTACAGGGTGTTGATATCCCGGTATTGGTTAAGAACCCTGTTAATCCCGATTTAGAGTTATGGATCGGTGCTCTTGAACGCCTCAGCAATGTAGGTCTAACCAAGATAGGAGCAATACACCGTGGATTTAGTTCATACGATAAGAAAGTCTACAGAAACCTGCCTCAATGGCATATACCGATCGAACTGAAACGTCGTTTTCCTGATCTGCCTGTTATTTGCGACCCAAGTCATATCGGAGGAAAACGTGACCTTATACAGCCGCTATGCCAGCAAGCAATGGACTTAAACTATGACGGATTGATTATAGAAACTCATTGCGATCCTGAAAATGCTTGGAGCGATGCTTCTCAGCAGGTAACGCCGGTGAGGCTAAAAGAAATACTGACAGCACTTATTATTCGTGATGGTAAGCAATCGACAGAAGACCTTTCTGACCTTCGCAGACAAATAGACGAACTAGACGATCAGTTGCTGGAATTACTAGCAAAACGTATGCGCATATCATGCGAAATAGGTACTTTCAAGAAAGAGCACAACTTAACCGTTGTTCAGACAGACCGCTATGATGAAATTCTTCAAAAACGAATTGCTCAGGCAACATCTATGAGTATGAACCCTGACTTTATGCGTGTAGTTCTGGAAGCAATACACGAAGAATCTGTAAGACAACAGGTTGAGATATTAAACAAGTAACCGTATATGAAGATATTAATATTAGGAGCCGGAAAAATGGGCTCCTTCTTTACTGATGTATTAAGTTTCGATCATGAAGTTGCTATATTTGACATTGACCCCAAACGGCTACGATTTGTTTATAATGTAGTCAGAATGAGCAATCCGGAAGAGATAAGGGACTTCAAACCTGAAATTGTTATTAATGCAGCAACAGTCAAATATACCATTCAGGCATTTGAAATGGTACTGCCATATCTGGATGAAGATTGTATATTGTCGGATATTGCATCTGTAAAGACGGGACTAAAAGAGTTTTATAAAAAAACAGGCAGACCGTTTGCATCTACCCATCCTATGTTTGGCCCTACATTTGCCAATCTAACAGACCTTAGTACACAGAGTGCAATTGTAATTTCGGAATCGAACCATTGGGGAAAAATATTCTTCAAAGACTTGTATAACAGTCTTAAGTTGAACGTTTTTGAATATACATTCGAAGAGCATGACGAAACGATTGCATATTCCCTTTCAATTCCGTTTGCGTCTACACTTGTATTCGCATCGGTAATGAAGCATCAGGATGCTCCCGGAACAACCTTCAAGCGTCACATGAATATTGCAAAAGGGCTTCTGTCCGAAGATGATTATTTGTTGACCGAGATTCTCTTCAACCCTTATACTCCTGCTCAGGTGGAGAGTATACGAGGCGAACTAAAGCATCTTTTAGAGATCATCGAGAAAAAAGACAGTGCAGCAATGCTAAGTTTCCTTACCAAAGTAAGAGCGAATATAGCTGACAAATAGAATATAAAAAGAGACTGCAAAAGTCATACAATACTAATGCAGTCTCTACTCCTTATAACACCAATTACCAACCATAGTTAGCCTAACACCAAACAAACCTTGAATTCAGCTTTTATTTTTTATGTTTAAACAGCCATGAGGCAAGTCCTTTTTCTCTAAAGGCATTGTCCCAGCTATTATGATTAACTCCTTCATATTCGGCATATTCCGCATCACAACCCAATTCTTTGAGACGCTTATATATATTTCTCGAATTTTCTACAGGAACGACAGAGTCGGCACTGCCATGAAAAACCCAAACAGCTGTATTGTGGGCATACAAAGGCAGCTTACTCAAATCAGCACCCCCACAGATCGGAAAAGCAGCTGAGAAAGTATCAGGCAATCGCCACAACAGTTCCAATGTTCCCATGCCACCCATCGACAAACCTCCTACATATACTTGATGGGAGTCTACTTTCCCTGAGGTCAGCCAATTTTGCACCAAAGCAATCAGTGTTCTCATTGGATCTGTAATTCCCTCAGAAAGACCGAATGTCAATGTCATTTTATCATCAATCTGGTGACGAACGACATTGGCCCAATAACTATCAGCTGGACATTGAGGAGCTATAACGATAGCTGGATAAGCAGACTGAAAATTATCAATAAGGAACTGCTTACCATGAGTCAATTGCTTCTGATTGTCATTACCTCGCTCTCCTGCTCCATGAAGAAATACGACCAATGGATATTGCTTCGACTCATCATAGTTTTCAGGATACATCACCTGATATGGCAATGTATGCCCATCAAACATGAATGAGGCATTCTTGAACTGAGCAAAACTGAATAAAGAACAAATTAGAAAAATGAAAGATAAAACACCTTTTTTCATAACCTTAATTTTAAAATAACTGACATTAAAGATAACGATAATACATCTTACTTCATGTAAGTTATCATGCTATTTCCTTTTGATTCTATTACTCTTTAATTCAATGAAGGAGATTCAAAACCTAGTTTCTTAAGACCCTTTTGAACATCAGTATGACTCATAAATAGATTCCAAAGCAACTGCGAACGATAGTTCTCGATCATCACAGCTATTGTACCTTGGTCTATTGCTAAATAACGTTGCGGATACCAATTGTCTGTTTCACTAAATGCATCATAAAAACCATATTGCCCCCAAACCTTATCGCCCATGCTATATAGCTTGCGCATCACTTTCATTGATTCCTCCGGAGTATATACAATAGAAGACAAAGCTGCCGTAGGAGCTATTACACCGAGGTCTCCTTCTTCTGTCGGTTCGTGAGCACTATATCCTTTAACTGAATAACTAGCAGTCAAGCCCCAGCAATCTTCTCCATAACCTTTAAATCCTTTCGGGTTACGCAAGCAATACGCTCTATTTATCAGTGTATAATTTTTCATTTCCTGATAATAATCAGCATACTTATCTTTTAGCCCGGTAGGATTTAATCCTAAGAATGAATAATGAGCCCAGAATAAAGGGCCTGCTCCACTATTGCTTTGATAGCGCATATTCAGGTTATACCCTTCCAATTGATGAGGGGCAATAATCTTTCCGTTTTCTGCCCAACCTTCGTGATAGACCTCAGCCGGAGTACCATGAGTAGGAGAACATGCAGCCAGTACATAAGTGATGAGACATTCATTATATCCACGAATAGGAAAATTCATTTCCCATGAATGGTTAGGGCTCCAGTGCCAATACAATACATTTTGACCGTTACGATGCCAGTTCCAGTCGACATTTTTCCAAAGGTTGTCAATACGGACAGCTAAAGCTTTTTCTGCATCAGACCCATTTACATAATACTGATGAAGTGCCAACAAACCTTGTAGAAGGAATGACGTTTCAACTAAGTCTCCTCCATTATCCTTATCACTAAATCCTTTTACTTCACCCGTCTCACCATTCCACCAATGTGGAAATACACCATGAAAAGAATCTGCTTTTTCGAGAAAGTTTACAATCTTTGTAAACCGTTCTAAACCTTGTTCACGAGTTATATACCCTCTGTCTATTCCGGCAACAATAGCCATTATCCCAAAGCCACTACCTCCGGAAGTCACTACATTTTTATCATTTTGAGGATATACTCCATCTACATGAAAGCGTTCGCGAGCCATTCCACTCGTAGGTTCGGCTCCATCCCAAAAATAATTAAATGTCCTGCGCTGAACACTATCCAATAGAGCCTCATCTGTAATAGCAATTGGCTCTATGGTGCTATCATCAGTATCTTTATTGGATTTATCCTTACAGCTAATAGCCGCTAGCACAAGTATTATAGAAATGAATGGTATATATATTTTTTTCATATTATCTGTTTTAATAATAAACAAGAAAAAGAGACTAAGATTACATAGTCTCTTTTTCAAGACTCAGAGCATTTAATTTAATGTAAATCTCGCAGATTTAACATCACTACTATTACCTCCTATCATCACATCAAAATCACCTTTTTCAAATACATATTCGAGATTGTAATTGTAGAATTTCAATAACTCAGGAGTTATCTTAAAACTAACATTTTTACTTCCCCCTGCTTTGATAAATGTTTTTTCAAAACCTTTCAATTCTTTAACCGGACGTGTAACACTACCGACTAAGTCACGAATATAAAGTTGAACAACCTCAGCTCCATCATATTTTCCTGTATTTGTAACAGTAACTGAAGCGGTTAATTCTCCTTTTGCATCAAGTGTTGTAGAACTCAATTTAATGTCGCTATAGCTAAATGTAGTATAGCTTAATCCATATCCAAATGGATATAGCGGATCGTTGCTTACATCTAAATAGTTACTGCGGAATTTCTCAAACCATCTACCTTCCTGCAAGGGACGACCTGTATTTTTATGATTGTAGAATAAAGGAATCTGTCCTACATTCTGAGGGAAAGTAGCAACAAGTTTTCCACTTGGGTTGACATCACCGAACAAAACATCTCCAATAGCATGTGCTGCCTCTGAACCACCAAACCAAACATTAAGAATGGCAGGTACGTTTTCATTTTCCCAAGTCAAAGTCAATGGACGACCAGTAAACAATACCAAGACAACAGGTTTTCCAGTTTTCAATAATTCTCTTAACAATTCTTTCTGTACATCAGGTATACCAATTTCGGTACGAGAACTAGATTCTCCACTCATCTCAGACGATTCACCCAATGCTGCAACTATTACATCTGCATCTTTTGATATTTGCAATGCTTCTTGTAGCATTTCTTCATTACTACGAGTTTCCTTATCTCTATGTAATGTACGACCAAACATAGTTGCATTTTGTTCATATTTTGCATCATTTATCAAATGACTACCCTTTGCATACACAACCTTAGCATTATTTCCGGCTACCTCCTGAATACCTTCAACTACGGTTGCAGGTTTAGTAAGATCCACGGCAACACTCCATGTTCCGGGCATATTAGAGCGTGTGTTTGCCAAAGGGCCAACCACTGCTATAGTTCCACCTTTTTTCAAAGGCAATGTATTATTTGCATTTTTAAGCAAAACAAAACTTTCTGAAGCTATCTTACGAGCAACAGCACGATTTTCGGCTGTGTATATTTCTTTTTTTGCACGATTTACATCGCAATATTTATATGGATCTGCAAATAATCCCAATTTATATTTAGCTTCCAACACACGGCGACAAGCCTGATCTATTTCAGCTTGCGTAACTTTTCCTTCTTTAAGAGACTTGCCCACTGTAGCCAAGCCTTCACTTACCATATCCATATCGATCCCTGCCTTTAAGGCACGAGCCGAAACGGTTTGTAAATCACCAATTCCGTGATCTATCATTTCACTTATTCCGGTATAGTCTGTAACTACAAAACCGTTAAAACCCCATTGCTTGCGTAATACATCTGTCATTAACCATTTGTTAGCTGTAGCCGGAACTCCGTCCACTTCATTAAACGAAGCCATTACGCTCCCTACACCTGCCTCTACAGCAGCCTGATAAGGGTACATATATTCATTAAACATACGTATGCGACTCATATCTACCGTATTATAGTCGCGACCTGCTTCACCTGCACCATATAGCGCATAGTGTTTAACACAAGCCATAATATTGGAGTTAGACTTATACATGTTCTCTCCTACTCCCTGATATCCGCGAACCATCGCTTTTGCGATTTGTCCTCCAAGAAAAGGATCTTCTCCATTTCCTTCCGAAAAACGTCCCCAACGAGGATCTCTTGAAATATCAACCATTGGGCTGAATGTCCAGCAAATACCATCAGCACTTGCTTCTATTGCAGCGATACGAGCAGATTGCTCTACAGCAGCCATATCCCATGTAGCAGCCATTCCTAAAGGAATTGGAAATACGGTTTCATATCCGTGAATTACGTCCATTCCAAATATTAATGGAATTTTCAGACGACTCTGTTCTACTGCAATGCGTTGAACTTCTTTAATTTTCTCAACACCTTTTATATTGAATAACCCTCCAACTTGTCCTTTCTTAATTTTTTCAGCTATATTACTGCTTTTAGCCTGTCCGGTAGTTATATCTCCGGAACTAGGCAGATTAAGCTGTCCGATTTTCTCTTCCAGCGTCATCTTACTCATTAAATCATTGATAAACTTATCCATCTTTGGATCTTTCCCTTGTGCCAATATATTGCCCGAGAGAGCAAAGAAGGCCAAGAAGACCAATAATAATTGTCTTACAGTCATTTTACCTTAAATTTCAGTTATACCTTAACTCTAATTATTTCTTGCCTAAAACTAGTAAGGGCTAATTGTCTAGCCCTTACTATAA
The DNA here is from genome assembly GCF_043392705.1 of Dysgonomonas sp. Shenzhen-Wh21. Classification (NCBI taxonomy): domain Bacteria; kingdom Pseudomonadati; phylum Bacteroidota; class Bacteroidia; order Bacteroidales; family Dysgonomonadaceae; genus Dysgonomonas; species Dysgonomonas sp. Shenzhen-Wh21. Next base: position 4,928 of record NZ_JAIXHZ010000046.1, on the reverse strand, counting down.
AAAATGTGATAACCTAATAAACCTTATTGATAGTTGGGGTTTTGTTTCAAAACGCCATTTGATTTATCGATTTCCGATTGAGGAACCGGAAGTAATGCATGCTTATCTTGATAATTTGTTTTACCTGCTGCATGTAACACTTCTTTAGCAGTACCCCAACGTACTAAGTCATAAAAACGGTCTGGTTCTAAAGCTAATTCTACTCTTCTTTCACGCTGAATAGCTTTTCTCAATTCCACTTTATCTTCTGTAGTAACCTTTGGCAATATACTGGTACTAGCTCCTCTCGCATGAGATCTTACCATTTCCAGATATTTCAAAGCATCTTCAGTCTGATCTAATTCATTTGCGGCTTCTGCAGCCATAAGAATAACATCCGGATAACGGATAATGCGTATATTAACCCAGAATCCTTCTCTCGTATATTTAGCTCTCATCGCAGGATTTGTGTATGCTTTTTTATTAAAGTATGCACCCATTGCAGATGATTCAGGAGACTCGCCATATGGCTTGTTTGTATTTTCAGGAGTAATAGCTGCACCCGGTTTTCTGAAATACAGAAGTGTAGCATCTTTACGTGGATCTCCAGGCTCGAAAGCTGTACCTAACTCTTTTGTTGCCATATGCCACCCCCAGCCAAGATTCCATTGTCCGGCTCCTCTCACGCCTTGCACCTGACAAAACTGGCTACCGATAGCTGTACTTGCAGGCATTGCCGCAGTAGCAGTACATTGCAGTTCAAAAATTGATTCGCCACAGTTCTCACCCGCATCAGTAAACACTTGATCAACAGATGTATTCAGATTATAGATTCCTGAATTGATAACTTCTTTAGATGCAGCAAGCATATTTCCCCAGTCGTTACGCATCATATATGTTCTGGCATGTAACGATTTGGCAGCACCCCATGTTAAACGTCCTGTATATTTAGCTTGCCAAGATTGAGGTAAATTTGCTTCAGCAAAAGTAAGATCAGCATCAATTAATGCATAAATCTCAGCAGCAGAGCTTTTAGGGATATTAGCCTGTGATGCGTCTTTTATTTTAAAGTCTATTTTAGGAACTTCACCCCATGCTCTTACCAAGTTGAAATAACAATAAGCTCTAAAGAATTTAGCTTCTGCTTCCAAGCTTCTAAGGTCACTGTTATTCAATTTCTGTATAGTATCTATAGTAGAGTTACAGTCATGAATTATCGAATAATTATGATTCCAGTAAGTTCCTAATATACCATTAGATGCTGTGTATTCAAAATCATCCCAAAATCTGGCGTTATCCGGTCCATCATTCTCAGTACTTCCTTTTTCAGAATCTTCGGAACGGAACATATGTACGGCAAATGCAGGAATTCCGGCAGTTATATTATAACTTCTCATTTTTGAGTAAACACCAAAGATTTTTGCTTCTACACCACCACTAGTATCGTCATCCTCAGTAAAACTTCCTTGAGGACTTTTGTCCAGAAAATCATTACAGCTGATAACCGATAATGCTAAAGCAGCAATTATAGCGGCATATATATATTTATTAAATATTCGTTTCATAATATATTGTTTTTATCTATTAAAATGTAAGATTTAAACCAAATGTATAAACCGCAGGCATTGGATACGGATTAGCATCGATACCGAATGCTGTTGCCGAACCTCCTATTTCTGGAGAATAGCCTGTATTATTTTTCCATGTTTTAGGATTTTGAGCATTTATATATACTCTCAAAGATCTCATTCTTAATTTCTTCAACATATCTGCTCCGAAAGTATAACCCAATTGAATATTTCTGATACGGAAGAAACTACCGTCTTCGACGAAATAATCAGATGGATAATCTTTACCATTTATCGCACGTTTTCTATTCAAAATAGGTTCTGTGTTAGATGTGCCTTCTCCATGCCATCTACCCATCTTCGATTCCAAATAGTTAAACTGAGACCATTCAAAAATATTCCATGTGCGATAAATTTCATTACCATATACACCCATCATGTCAACAGACAAGTCAAAATTCTTATATCCTACATTTACAGAAAGCCCGTAAGTAAAATCAGGAGTAGGATTACCAATCATTGTTCTGTCTGCAGTAGTAATTTCACCATCTCCATTTACATCTTTAAACTTAAGGTCTCCCGGTAATACTTTTGTTAATTTATTTGTAGGAGAGTTATCTATTTCTGTCTGATTTTGATATACACCCTCTACTTTATATCCATAGAAATAACCAATCGGATAACCGGCTTGTGTATAAGACATCATTGGAAGACCTGATGTTCCATCAGTAATAGTATATCCGTTCTGCACCAATGACAATACTTTATTCTTTATTGTTGTCAGGTTTCCACTTACACTATATCTCCAATCAGAACCAATTTTATCATTCCATGAAAGTGATAATTCAACACCTTTATTTTCCAAAGCTCCAAGGTTTCCTAAACCGGGTCTAGTACCTGTTATTCCTGGTACTTCAGCCAAAAGATCTTTAGTTTTCTTCTTGTAGTAAACACCTTCGAAATTTAGTCTATTCTTCAAGAAATAAGCTTCAAATCCAGCTTCCCAAGCTTCAATTTTTTCCCATCTCAAGTTTGGATTTGGAAGATATGCGATTTCATATCCCGGTATTATATTATCACCAAAAATAGCGTTAGAAGTGTTTAGAAGTACTGGTTCTGCAGGATAAACTCTATCCATATTTTGGTTTCCTAGAGTACCCCATGATCCTTTAAGCTTCAAGTAATCAAGAAAAGTGAAATCTTTCATAAAATCCTCTTCTGTTATTACCCAACCAGCACCTAAAGAGTAGAAATTTTGCCATTCGTTGCCAGTATAGAAGAATCCTGAAGATCCATCACGACGGAACGATCCGTTGAACAGGTATTTATTTTTATAATTATACAATCCCCTTGCCAAGAATGAAACAGTTGAGCGTTCCCATTGTGTACTTTCGGCAGATGCTGCATTTGCATCACCGATGCTTACAAACCATTTGTCAGGGTCATTCGCGATAGGAAGTCCGTTTCCTTCACCACGTTTTCCGGTAAGGCTGGACAAGTTGTTATAGTATGTTGTAAAACCAGCTGTAGCTGTAATATTATGATTGTTAAAGCTATTTGTATAAGTCAACAAATAATCGCTTTGAACTTTTGTTTCATTTGTTTTTTGTTGCTGCACAGCAGTTTTCCCATCTCCCATAACTACAGGTTGTTGAGTATCAACATCGAATATAGTTCTCTTAGGAGTATACAATCTGCTATCATAAGATTTGTAATCTAATGAATACATTACACGGAAATTGAAGTTCTTCAAGAAAGTAAGATCTCCATATACATTACCGGATGCTCTGTAGTCAATTACTTTGTTCATATCCTTTTGTAACTCAACAATAGTCATCGGATTTGACACTTCATTTTTTTGGAAACTAGGTAATGTATTATACAAACCTTCTTTTTCATTATAAGGAGATCCGATAGGTGCTGCATATAAAGCTCTTTTCACAGCATCTGTATATAAGCTGGTAGAAGTATTAAGAGGGGTTGAACGGGCACCATTAAATTGGAATCCAACTTTAAATGCTTTAGTGATAGTGTAATCACTGCTCAGATTGATAGTTACCTTACTGAATTGTTCGTGTTTCAAAGTTCCTTCTTCTGAAGTATATCCAACACCCATATAGAACTTATTCCTTTCGCTAGAAGATGTTATACTAATATTGTTATTGGTAATAAATCCTGTTTGGAATATTTCATCTTGCCAATCTGTATCAGCAGTCCAGTTTGTATAATCGAAAGGACTTGCTCCTTGGTTTGCTAACTGCTCTGAATAAAGTTCTTTAAACTGCGCAGCATTCGCCATTTTGATTTTATCTACTACCGATTTAAAACCAAAAGAAGTATTGATATTTACCAATGTCTGACCTTCCTTCGCTTTTTTAGTAGTAACAATAATAACACCATTTGCACCACGTACACCAAAGATAGCCAATGATGAAGGGTCTTTTAAGATTTCCATTGATTCAATGTCGGCAGCATTCAAGAAGCTAATGTTATCGTTAAATAATCCATCAACTACATATAGCGGCTTATATCCGTTAATTGAGTTTGTTCCGCGAATACGGATTTCAGGATCTTGTCCGGCAATACCCGTGTTTACTACCTGCACCCCTGCGACTTTTCCTTGCAATGAGGCTAATGGGTTTGCAGATGGACGGTTTGCTATATCCTCAGCTTTAATACTAGCTATGGACCCGGTCAAGTCTCTTTTTTTTGCTGTACCATAACCAATTACGACTGTTTCTGTTAGCATTTTGGCGTCATCTTCCAATACTACGTTTATGGCATTCTGAGCACCTACAGTAACTGATTGAGATTTCATTCCCAAATAAGAAAACACAAGAACATCTCCTTGTTTTGCAGAAAGAGAATACATACCATCTATATCTGTTATTGTTCCGTTTGTTGTACCTTGTACCAGAACACTAACTCCGATTAGAGGCTCATTCGCTTGATCCACAACCTTACCCGAGATTGTTTTGGTCTGCGCATAAATAGTCGTCACGCTTGCCAAAAGAAAACAAGTGAAGAAAAAAATTCTCCGCATGAGAGCAGCTGAACTTTTCATTTTTTTAGGTTTAATTTTCATAGTCTTACTTTTTATTTAAACACATATTTTCAAATAAAATCTACTATGAACGACAGAAAAGAAGAACTAAAAAGTGATCGTATTTTCCAGTAACGGCTAAGTTATGATTGTTCTTTCTGTGCGTATGATATTAGATTTGTGTCAAAATTAGAGTTTATAGACAGAGTGTTTCTAAAAGTTAATACACCGTGAATACACCCTCTCCTCTTTTAACAATATCACCACCTCACTTTTACCTCTCAAACAATCATAACAATATAAAAAACAACAAATTACAATAGTTAATCTATATTCAG
>NZ_JAIXHZ010000045.1:0-4004 GCF_043392705.1 Dysgonomonas sp. Shenzhen-Wh21 | reverse complement strand
TCGTTGCAACCTTACTCGAAGGCAAATATCCGAATTACCGTTCTGTTATACCTCAAGTCAATGATAAGATTTTATCAATTGGTACAGCTGATCTTAAGGGAGCAATAAAGCGGGTTTCTGTATTCTCGAATCAATCAAGCAGTCTTGTAAAACTTGAATTAACAACTGATCAGATCAAACTTTCAGCACAGGATATTGACTTTTCAACAGCAGCGGAGGAAATTGTTGCTTGTGAATATAGCAATAAGCCGAAAGCAATAGGGTTTAAAGGTCACTTTCTTACAGAACTGATCTCTGCTATTCCTTCATCTGATCTTCAAATGTCGTTTTCAGACCCAAGTCGGGCTTCACTTATTACACCTGTTGATGAAGAATCAGAGGATAAGCTGACATATTTATTAATGCCAATGATGCTAAATAACTAAGCTATGACGAAGCCCGATTTAATCAGAAGGATAAAACTTATCCTGAAACTCGATAATATCAAAAAGGAAGAGAATGCCGGAGCCAAGCAAGGACTTGAAAAAGCTCTCGAAATACTGGAATCGAATCAACGTGATTTATCCGGATTGGATGAACTAGATACTACTCAAGCAAAAGCGATCGCAATGTTTGCTATCGACTTTAATAATATGAAGCCTTGTAGTGCATTCTTCGTAGCCCTTGGTGAATCAATCGAGGGGAAAGTTCCTGATGAGAAGTTCTACAAGAAGTTATGGACGATTATGAACGAATTTGATAAGAAGTCATGAGTATGAAAATGCTTCCTATGCCAAAACCTGATTTTGAAACTTGGATGAAATATAGTAGAAAAACATTAAATATGTGTACTTCTCCGTCCAGCTCACAGGGCTTATTAGTTGAGTTGATACGAGATACTCGACGCTATAAAAAAGGACGTCAGGGGATAGCACGCCCATTTAACCCCAATGATATATACAATCTGACTAAAAAGTATAATGAAGAAATGAATTGGAATATACAGGGATTACCTAGTTTATCAAATGCCTTTGATTTCTTTCCATACGTAACAAAGGAAGGTAAAAAGATCGTAGGTGTTGGGCATTCTCATATAACTCGATTCGATTTCAAAATAATCAGTACTCGTAAATACAAAAAGATTCAACCTGTACAATTAGAATTAGCATTATGAAAACAACAAATAATTCATTTCAAGATACAATCAAAGCATACTTAGACAAGCGTGCATCAGAAGATTCTCTCTTTGCCGTAACGTATGCAAAAGAAAACAAGAATATCAAAGACTGCTGCAGCTATATAACCGACAGAGCAAAAAAAATGCAAAGTGGCGGTTGTGCTGTCATATCCCATGAAGAGGTTTTCGGGTGGGCGGTACACTATTACGACGAGGACGATATCAAAGTCGAAAAATCTTCAAACACTCGATCTGAGGTAAAAACTTCTGCTACCAAAACAGAGGTTAAGAAACCTGAGGTTCCTAAATTGAAGCTCAAGCCTGCTAAGAAATCAGATGTTGGACAATATAGCTTGTTTTGATTATGGGAAAGTTTAGATTATCACGCAAGCAAAAGAAAGAGTATGCAAGGCTCGATTTCATGGGGATTTTAAATAGATACCAAACCAATCGAATTATAAAAAGAAATTGGAGAGAGAATAATCATCATCCAAGACTTGGTTATGAGATGTCTTTCAGACAATATTTAAAGAAAAATCTTTATAATCATTTCGAATATACTCAGTCTGGCTTTGATATGCTAAAAGCCGTAAGGAGAGAAATTAGACCATATAAAAACAGTTTATGGGGAACATCTTATGTTGATGCCGATAAGCTTACCCCATATATGGAAGGTAACGGATTACAATTAGTAAGGGTTGTCACTCTTAGTTCTCGACCATTTGGTTACTTAGTTCGTATTGATAGCAGCCACAATGTAAATGCTGATGATTTCGATATGGAAATAAAGTTGACGATGCCGTAGGAATCATCAGTCTAGCCGAGTCAATGGACTTTAAGAATTATAGTAATGTAGCCACAGAGTATACCTATAATGCTAACGGAGCAATGAATAAAGATTTAAACAAAGGAATAACAGAGATTCAATACAATTCCTTAAATTTGCCACGACAGATGGATATCAAGAGTCCCGTTGCGGAGGCAAGGAACGAATATACCTATTCGGCAGGAGGGCAAAAACTGAAAGTTGTCCAGAAATGGAATCCAAACTATTCCACAACCCCGGTTATCGGTTCGGCAATCAATACGACAGCGTTGACTCAATCAAAGACCACCGACTATGTAGGCAATAAGATTTACGAAAATGGAACCTTAAAACGTATATTGATTGACGGAGGATATATAGAAGGAAACGTATATCATTATTATCTGACAGATCATTTGGGTAATAATCGTGTGGTAGTGAATGCCAGCGGAACATTGGTTCAGAAAAATCACTATTACCCTTTTGGTTCTATCTTTGCCGGAACTACCGGACCTGATAAGCAGCCGTACAAGTACAATGGCAAGGAACTGGATCAGATGCATGGGTTGAACCTGTATGACTACTCAGCAAGGTATTATGAAAGTGCGATAGGGAGATTTACGAGTGTAGATCCGCTGGCGGAGAAATATTATAGTTGGTCACCGTATGCTTATGTGATGAATAATCCGTTGAAATATCTAGATCCAACAGGGATGGATATTATTGTACTTAATGATCCGAATTCAGCTTTTGAACAAGGTCATGCAGCTGTCCTAATTGGTGACGAAAGCCGAGGGTGGACATATATATCTGTAGATGGAGCACAAAATAAGTGGTATTCAAACAGACTGACAGGAGGACCAGCGAAGTACACAGAAGTATCTTTTGCTAATATTGATAAATTTAATTCATCTGCTCAAGCTAAAGAGTATAATAGTTTCCCTCAAAGGATTAGATTTTCGACTAATGCATCTCAAGATAAAAAAGCTTTGAATATTTTAAATGAAGAGTGGTCTGATGCGTGGTATCACGTTTTAATAAGTAATTGTATGGATGCTGTTTCTGATGCATTAAAAGCGGCAGGTTTAGACCCAGGGTATATTGAGGTAATTACAGGAGTGGGTGCTCTAGGTGGACAAAAGGGTAAACGTTTAGATCCCATTCCAAATATTCGATTTAATCAGATTCTGGAAAATAATATAGATCATGCCGTTTCTGGCCAAGATGATACAAATAAGAATAATAGTAAACCAGAGGATTATGATAAATGGGGACCTGTGAGGAGAGATTTTTATGATAAATATGGTTTTTAAATAAAAAAGGAAGATGAAATTTGGTATGAAAAAACATATAAAAATAAAATATGTACTTATTTCTGTAACTTTATGTATAGTTATATATGGAATCATTACCCACAATGAATTTGTTTATTTATATAATAGCATAGGAATTACATCCTCTATACAGGATTCAGAGAAAAAGGATGTATTCATTAAAGAAGTTGATATTCAAAATTTACAAACATTGGATAGTACGTGTACATTTCCAATAGAAAGTATTTGGTTGGAAAAAAAATGGCATTGGAAAAGAAAATGGCATTTTTTTAAAGAAGTAAGTATTGATAACCCCAACTCAGAACAAATAGTTTTTTTATTTAAGAATGAAATTGAATCAATAAAATTGGATCAATATGGCAAGGATTGGATAATATTAAGCGATTCAAATGATGCTGTAGGGCATACTGACAATATTTTCTTCTTAGATTTATCATCAACAATGAAACAACCAATATCATTTACAATTTATAGGTTAAAAGATGAATATCATAGAGTGTTTGATAGAGATAATAATATTCCGATTTTCAAATTTGATATTAAAAGAGATTAAATAAGAATATATGTATAGTTTTTTTTAAAATTGAGCGTAAATGTTAGTTATTCTAGGTTACAAAACGAGGAAGTAGTAGAAAAAACTGACATTCAATAAAAAGGTAGCTAGTAGGTAGTAAATAAATTAAGCAGGTATCGAATTTTACATATATGC
>NZ_JAIXHZ010000044.1:0-14858 GCF_043392705.1 Dysgonomonas sp. Shenzhen-Wh21 | reverse complement strand
ACTGCGGCTACGCATGCCACTCGCACATACAGCAATAATCGGTTTATCTTTTTTCAGTTTAGATAAATTACTGCTTAAACTATCTAACGAAATATTGATTGAATTAATTGCCGCCCCTTGTTTATACTCTTCTTTTGTACGAACATCTAAAAGTATAGCACCATTCTCTAAGAGTGCCTTAAAGTCAGCTTTGTCCTCTAGTCCAAAAAATCTGCTAAGAAATCCTGCCATATTATTTATTTTATTACTGTTTCTTTACTTTATTCTTTTTAAATATTCCTCCGAATAAACCTCCCAACAATACTCCGTATAGAGTACTGATAGTAGGTGATGAAGTTATGGGACAAGTACCGGTACTACAACCGATATACCTCCAGTACATATATCCGCCTACTGCTCCGATGAGAGCACCTAAAAGGTATGTCCAATTGTTTTTTATAATTTGCATATCTAGTTATTCTTATATTATAATGCTACAAAGATAATAAATAATTTCCACAAGAAAATAATTCTAAAAGAAATAATTAGAAAATATTAAATAAATAACATTAAATAACAAATAAATAAAGATTAGTTCATAATGAGTCGCAAGAATATCCTTTATTGTCAATATTTATATGTAAATTTGTTTTATCTCTGTTAGGGGTGTTCTTTTTATAAGAGCTGAGATTAAACCCTTGAACCTGATATGCTGTAATTGGCGTCGTAGGGAAACGGAATGAATAGAAGATATTAATAATACTATATATAGAGTATTAATCAAGCCGTTTCATAGATATGAAGCGGCTTTTTTTATTGTAAAAAATAAAAAATATCTATACATAAAATAAATAATTATGATAAATATCGAATCTCTTATACGAGATCTGGATCTGATCCGAAAACAATCACCGCTTATACATAATATAACAAATTATGTAGTAATGAACAATACTGCCAATGCCTTACTGGCTATAGGTGCATCTCCTGTAATGGCACATTCTGTGGACGAAGTAGCAGAGATGACAAATATAGCCTCATCATTGGTTGTCAATATCGGCACATTAGAGGCTCTATGGGTAGAGGCTATGCTTATAGCCGGGAAGACAGCGTTAAATAAATCTACCCCAATTGTCTTCGATCCGGTTGGAGCCGGAGCAACATCATACCGCTCGAAGGTATGTAAACAATTGATAGAAGAATGTAAACCGTCGATTATACGCGGTAATGCTTCGGAAATAATAGCCTTGTCTGATACTCAGGCTCAGACGAAAGGCGTAGATAGCACAAATGCTTCTGACTCGGCATTAGACTCGGCTAAAACATTGGCTTATAAAACAAAAGCAATAGTTGTAATCAGCGGCGAAACTGATTATATAACCGATGGCATAACTGTTGAAACTGTAAAAAACGGTAATCCAATGATGGCGAAAGTCACAGGAATGGGATGCACAGCTACAGCCGTGGTTGCAGCTTTTGCAGCAGTAAATAAAAATCTGCTCGAAGCTGCCACACATGGGATGTTGGTGATGGGAATATGTGGAGAAGTTGCCGCTGCACACTCGCAAGGGAATGGAAGCTTACAAGTAAACTTTCTCGATACATTATTCAATATCAATGAAGAAATGGTAAGAAAAAACATCAGGCTATGAAAGACTTTGATCTAACCCTATATTTGGTTACCGACCGTTCATTATCCCTCGGCAGAGCATTAGACGATGTTGTGGAAGAATCTGTAAAAGGAGGTGTAACGATGGTGCAATTAAGAGAAAAAACATGTTCTTCGAAAGAATTTTATGACCAAGCCTTGAAATTAAAAAAATGTCTGAAACCGTATAATGTACCTCTAATAATCAACGACAGATTGGATATTGCACTAGCTTGCGATGCAGAAGGACTGCATATCGGTCAAAATGATATACCATATCATATAGCACGTAAAATCTTAGGCAAAAATAAAATTATTGGTCTATCGGTAGAGAATATACAGGATGCTATTGAAGCCAATAAACTAGACATAGATTATATTGGTATATCCCCTGTTTTCGGAACTTTAACCAAGACCGATACCGCACAAGCTTTAGGCTTAAGTGGAGTACATGATATAACTCAAATATCGAAACATCCGAGTGTGGGTATAGGAGGAATTAATAAATCAAATACACAAGATATTATTCGTGCCGGAGCAGATGGGGTTTCCGTCGTATCGGCTATTATGTCTGCTGACAATCCCCGACTAGGAGCATCGGAATTATTAGAAATTATAATTAAATCAAAAAATAAAGAATCAAATGAAGTGGAGTGAAGAAGCATGGGTTTCCGCAAAACCTGTTTATGATAAGATACTGGAGTTACCATTTATAAAAGAATTAATAAACGGAAAGTTAACAAAAGAACGATTTATATTCTACATCAGACAAGATGCCTTATACCTCGCTGAATATGGGAAGATATTGATAGGCATAGCCTCAAAGCTGGACAAAACAGAACATACTACTGCCTTTGTCAATTTTGCCAGCGACAGTATAAATGTAGAAAATGCATTGCATGAATCTTTTCTGCAAGAAATAAAAGATGAAAAGAGTGAAGCATCTCCTACCTGTTTGTTATATACATCATTCCTACATAAACAATTAGCCCATGCTCCTATAGAAGTAGCATTAGCTGCTGTTTTACCTTGTTTTTGGATTTATAAGAAAGTGGGAGATTATATATTAAAAAATCAAACTGAAGGGTATAATCCATATCAGAGTTGGATAAACACTTATGGCGGAGATGGTTTCGAAGAATCTGTATCGAGAGCTATTGCTATTTGCGATGAGGTTGCTGCACAATGTACCGAATCACAAAAACAAGCTATGACCGAGGCATTTGTGATGTGCTCCAAACTGGAATGGATGTTTTGGGACAGTGCATATAAACAAGAAAAGTGGATAATTTAAACAGCAAAGGAAAATGAAAAAACAATATAAGCGAGTGTTATCCATAGCAGGAAGCGACCCTAGTGGAGGAGCCGGCATTCAGGCAGACCTTAAAACGTTTTCTGCTTGCGGATGTTATGGAGCAACAGCAATAGTGGCGGTAGTAGACGAAAATACGATTGGTGTAACAGGTGTACACCCTATTCCGGTTCCATTTGTAGCAGGACAAATCAAATCTGTACTAGACGATATTGGTGCGGATGCTATAAAAATAGGGATGCTACATTCTTCTGAACTTATACGTACCGTAAAAGAAACATTATCGCATTACAATATAAAAAATATTGTATTAGACCCTGTTATGGTAGCTACATCAGGCGATAAATTGCTGCAAGATGAAGCCATCCAAACATTAAAAAATGAGCTTATTCCTTTTGTGCGGGTAATAACACCCAATATACCCGAAGCGGAGATAATATTAGAAAAAAAAATCCAAACACAAGAGGATTTACCTTTAGTTATCAAAGATTTATCTTTTGACAGATCTGTTTCTGTACTTCTAAAAGCAGGACACCTAACTAATGATGAGTTAATAGACGTTTTTTATAACGCTGAAACAGATGAAATTATACATCTGAGTTCAAAGCGAATTAAAACACAAAACACACATGGTACAGGCTGTACTTTCTCGTCTGCCATAGCAGCTTATCTAGCTCATGGTATCTCGCTCAACGATGCTATAATAAAAGCGAAGGAATATATAAATAAAGCTATACTAGCCGGAGCAGAATACAAAATAGGGAAAGGACATGGCCCGGTACATCATTTTTTCAATTTTTGGCAATGACTTAGGGTTCTAAAACTCAAAAATTAAAAAATTACTGAATTAAGTTAATATTTGCATCAAAGAATTGTTCGTAAATATACGAATTAAAATATTATTCGTATATTTGCGAACATAAAAAAAACATTAACTCAATGTCAAAAAAAGAATTAACTGCCGATCAAGAACAACTTGCACGCTTTGCGAAAGCATTAGGACATCCTATTCGCATTGCTATACTTGAAATGCTAGCCAATCAATCTTGCTGCTATCATGGTGATATGTCAGAAGTTTTACCCATTGCCAAAAGTACGCTGTCTCAGCATTTGAACGAACTAAAAGATGCAGGATTAATTCAAGGTACAATCACATTACCTACTGTGAAATATTGTATCAATAAGGAGAATTGGAACAAAGCGAAAGGTTTATTTTCAACATTTTTCATAGAGATTCGCAATGAAGATAATTGTAATGCGAAGTAAAAAATTTATTTGCAATATTCGTGTTTTCACGAACAACGAACGGATTAACTTCTAATAAATATAAAATATGAAAATACTCATACTTTGCACTGGCAACAGTTGTCGCAGTCAAATGGCACATGGCTTTTTACAATCATTTGATCCTTCATTGTCTGTTTATTCTGCAGGGACAAAAGCTAGCGGAAAAGTAAACCCAAAGGCTATAGAAGTCATGCAGGATGCAGGAGTAGATATTTCACATCATACATCCGATAGTGTAGACAAATACATGAATGATGAGTGGGATTATGTGATTACTGTTTGCGGAGGTGCAAAAGAAAGCTGCCCAACATTCTTAGGAAAAGTAAAGAACCGCTTACCTATTGGTTTTGATGATCCCTCCGAAGCTATAGGAACACCTGAATTTATTCAATCCGAGTATATCAGAGTACGGGATGAAATCAAAAAAATATTTTATAAATTATACACCGATAAGATAAAAGGTCATGAGTAAAAGGATGATGAATTTCTTAGATAAAAACTTAACGCTTTGGATTTTCCTTGCGATAGCTATCGGTATAGGATTAGGTTATTTTATACCCACTTTCAGCAGCTACATAGATTCTATGTCGAGCGGTACAACAAACATTCCTTTGGCAATCGGTCTTATTCTGATGATGTACCCACCATTGGCAAAAGTGGATTATAAACAACTACCGAAAGTATTTTCTAGCGTAAAAATATTATCTATTTCCTTAATCCTTAATTGGATTATCGGGCCTGTCTTAATGTTCTTACTGGCCATTCTCTTTTTGCACGATTATCCTGAATATATGGTTGGGGTTATTCTGATAGGTCTTGCACGGTGTATAGCAATGGTGCTTGTATGGAACGACCTGGCAGAAGGGAATACCGAATATGGTGCAGGATTGGTTGCATTAAACAGTATCTTCCAGGTATTCTTTTATAGTTTTTATGCTTGGTTATTTGTAACAAAGCTACCACAGTTATTTGGCTTCGAAGGTGTAATTGTTGATATATCCATAGAAACAATTGCCGGAACAGTAGCTATTTATTTAGGAATTCCTTTTCTGATGGGTATTCTAAGCCGTTTGATATTAGTTAAAATCAAAGGGGAACAATGGTATAAAGAAAAGTTTATCCCGGCAATCTCTCCCATTACTTTAATCGCCTTACTATTTACCATTGTATTAATGTTTAGTCTCAAAGGGGAACTGATCGTACAAATACCGTTGGATATGTTACGTATAGCCATACCGTTATTGATCTATTTCGTAGTCATGTTCTTCCTCAGCTTCTTTGCAGGAAAATTAATGGGAGCATCTTACGATAAAAATGCTTCGATAGCATTTACAGCTACGGGCAATAATTTTGAATTGGCTATTGCAGTTGCTATCGGAGTCTTCGGCTTACATAGCGGGCAAGCCTTTGCTGGAGTAGTAGGGCCATTGGTTGAAGTACCTGTACTCATACTTTTAGTGAACATTGCTTTTTGGTTAAAGAAGAAATATTACAAATAAAATAACTACAATACTTTAAGATGAATTCAAACGAAGAAAAGAAAGCTTTAGTAAAGCAGAGATATAGCGAACTAGCATTGAATAGCGATGCTCTAAAGTCAGGTTGCTGTTGTGGAACGAGTCCTGCTACTCCTTCAAAAAAGGTCTTTACGATCATGAGCGAAGATTACAGTGGGCTTAATGGATATGAAGCAGATGCAGACTTAGGAGTAGGCTGTGGATTACCTACTGAGTATGCAGGTATTAAAGAGGGTAATACCGTTTTGGATTTAGGCTCGGGTGCGGGCAACGACTGTTTTATAGCCCGAGCAGAAGTCGGAGAAACAGGGAGAGTAATCGGCATTGACTTTTCTCCACAAATGATAGAAAAAGCGCGAAAGAATGCAACTAGGCGAAGATATACCAATGTCGAATTTATTGAGGGAGATATAGAAAATATGCCTCTACCCGATAGTTCTATAGATGTTGTAGTAAGTAATTGTGTTTTAAATTTGTTACCTGAAAAGGATAAGATATTTAAAGAAATATATCGGATATTGAAACATGGAGGCCATTTCTGTATTTCCGATGTGGTGCTGAATGGTTTATTTCCAAAAGAGTTTACGGATAATGCTTCTATGTATGCAGGCTGTATAGCCAGTGCCATACAAAAAGACGATTATTTAGGCGAGATTGAAAAAGCTAATTTTACTAATATAAAAATTGAAAGGACAAAAATGGTAATCATTCCTGATGATGTTTTAGAGGAACATCTCGATGAATCGACAATTGAAAAATATAAAAAAGGAATGCTTACTGTATTATCTTCACTAAATGTAGTATAAGCACTTTTTGTAAAATCAAACTTTCCTTGAGAAACTGCAAGCATAAACTGCCCATCGAATTCAATATTGCCAATCGCAGCTTCGTCCCAAACAACAACCTCTGCCTCAATATTGATAGGTCTTGAATTGAATGCATCTTCTTTAGTACCATATCCTGCCGATTTCACTTTGGTTATATTAATTGTGTATAGGTGGTTTCGTAGTATATCTAAATAAGTCTTCCCATTAGCTATGTCAACACGGTAATAACTAACCTCAGTAGAACCATTATACTTGCCTCCTAGCACCAATGTTGTTACTTTACTCAAATTCACTTCAGAAGAAGTCTTGGGTACTACAGATTCGAAAGTATATATGTTATTAATAATACTATTGTTTGCAACTATACTAGAGCCTTCATAGTCGATAGGTCCTTTAGTTGTCGTACCTATTACCGTGGGCTTTTCTACGGTTGAGCTGCTACCTGTCACAAGATTTACTGCATCAGGAACAATCCTTCCCGCGCTATAATAGTTGTATAAAGACACACTTGATAAAGCAAAACTATTCTCGCTTATTGAAGGGTCTATTTTGACATTAATTTTGGCAACCATTCGTAATAACTTCAAGTCTGTAATTGTAGTATTATCTTGAATTATTATACTATTGGGGGTTTCTCCCCACATAGGAATCGGTAAATATCCGGCAGTTCCATTATTTACATTCCATTTATTTATACCTGTAAGTTGCAATTGTTGCATTATGGCGTCTTTCGACGTTCCAACAGTAATACCTCCGGCAAAAGTATTATCCAACTCATCTTTCGCATTAGCCAAAGCAACAAACCGGTATGTCTGAGAGCCATCTTTAAAGAGAGTAACAACAAACTTTTTCTTATTATTAACTCCATCATCGACTATCGAACCTTGATCAGCTTGTGCTCGATAGGCAAAGGTTTCATCATTGCCATTTACTTTAAAAGCCAATATGTCAATAGATCTAACTTCATTTTCATCGTTTTCATCCAATGCGTAGGTTTTAGGCAATTGAGCCGGCATACTTATACTAAATGGTACTTGTACTTTACCTTCTTTAGAAACGGGAAAGTGATCTCCTTCTTCATAATCGTCACGACAGCCGATCAGTACAAAAAGTAATGGTAGTATATAAAAGAATATTTGCTTCATCGATTATCTGTTTTCTATATTATTATGAGTTATTGCAATTCTGTATTATTCATATTTACGACCCATCCATTGATAGTAACTGTTATATCCATATTGGATTGTCCGGGAACATAAGGGTGAGCAAATATCAACAAGATGTCATACGTATGTGTATTGTCGATATCTATCACCTGTACATCTTCGTTTATTTTTTCTATAAGAGTCATTAAACTAGCTTGATATACAATCTGGTTTGCTGTAGGACTTAAAATTTTCAGGATAGGATCTTTACGGTCTTTACTCAATCTGAGTATATTCTGAGAACCTGACAATTGTTGATCTCCACCAATTAGCAGAGAACTTGTATAATGAACCTCTTCCGTATCGGAAGCGAATGAGTTGTCAAATTTATAAATACCGTTACGTGCTGTTATAATCAGCTTGTAATCGTTACTGTTTGGTACGAAATTTTTCGTCTTAATATTTATTGTATTTGTATTTCTTGTAAGAGATAATCCTACTCTCTGATCTTCCTCGTCTCTCACATCTACCGATGTTCTGTAGGCATAAAATAATGCCGGAGGATTTATTCGGACAGTATCATCTTTATCTTTTTCAATATATACTCGTCTTTCATCTAAATTCGAGTAGCTGTTCTGTTTATATGGATCTTCTAAATTTATCCATGAAACAAGAGTGTATGTGCCTGGCTGAAGAGAAATAGTCATGTAATAATTTGTTCCGAATGATGGTTGAGCATCATGCTTTTCTTGCATAAAGTTGCCATTTTTATCAAATATATAAAGCTTTACATCCTTTACTTCTTTTGTATCCAGAATAGTACCTGAGTAGATTCGAGGTGTGTATTCAAAATATACACGTATATCTTTATTTTCGGGAAGGCAATCTTCCAGCTTCTGGTCAATACAAGAATATTGCATCGAAACTAACAGAATCAGAAATAATAGCGGTATATATTTCAAGTGTTTCATTATAAATATTTGTCAATAAGAGAATCTTTTTATTGAGTTAATCCGTATCGCAAAGTATCATTGCTTTGCGATACTGGTATTAACTATTTTCTTTTAATGTTAGAATTATAAAATTTCACTATCCTGAGTATTTTCTGCCCAAGGCTCAACCACTATATCAATTGTAATATTAGTTGGTTTAGATATTTCATGACCCGGATTATCGATATTATCTCCACTTTGTCCTAAACCATTTATTGCTGTAATATTTATTTTGTAAAGATTGTTACGGAAAATATTATAATTGTGTGCCGGATTCAAATAGGCCTTGTAAAAACAATATCCGTCTTGATAGATACTCATAGTTGGAGTGGTCCCATTTATTGTAGCATCGTAAGCAGCAGCATCTGTTTGATCGATAAAATAATATTTAACACCTGCATTTGATACAACATAGAATGTTTGGGGATTAACCGGAGCTGTTTCACTAACCAATCCGCTAGAACCATTTCCGGCAACACTTAGTTTTACAACTTTAGTTGGTAAAAATTTTGCACGGATAGAAGCATATGTTGAATATCCTTCAAGGCTCTGAGTAGATATATTTTCTAAAGCATATGATACATTTGCTGTTTTAATTGCTGTACCATTTGCATTTACAGCTTTATAACTATTTTCTTTATAAAAATCAGCCAGTGTATTAGTCGGACTATAGTTCAGAGCATTAGGAAGTACATAATATAATTTCGTAATGTTACTTAATGAAAATTGTAAGTCAGATACTGTTCCTCCCAATACATTATATTGCAATCCTGCGCCTTTTTCTACGGCTACCTTTGCTAATAAACGAGATACAGTTGCTGATACTTTGTTTGCTGTAGCAGCAGTAGCATCAGTTTCTTCTACAAAAGTAGGATTTGACGCAACTTTACTGAACATAGCAAAACCGTTTGTAGGATTCATTAAATCATTTGCGCTTGAAACTTGATATATTGCAGTCAAGCCTCTGCTTGCAACATCTCTAGCTAATTCGTCGGATAAGTTTACACCCACATAGATTTTTTTTGCTCCTACAGTTGTAGCAATTGTCCTGTTAGCTGTGTACTCATTATCTGTAGACGAAGTAAAGTCTGAACTACTCAAACGTTCACGTTTCTCAAGGACATCGCTATCGTTAAAGATGAATACATCAACTGAAGTCATCATATTTTCATCGGCAGTAGCATTCACATCTGTTGCATAAGTTTTTGGCTGAGCTATCGAAAGAGTAAAAGTTGTAGCTTTACCATTAGGAGTAGGATTTCCACCCTTACCTGTTAGGTCATCATCATTGGAGCAACTTGTGAAACCGGCTATCAGAGCTGAAGTTGCAATTAAATAGTTGAAAAATACTTTCATTTTTAAAATTGTTTTGAATTAATTATTTATTTATGGATTCTCTCTTTATAAATTATTTATCGAATAAATCTTTTTCAGTTTTTCTGATTCGAGATTATCAATCACTTTAATTTATAGTACAAAACTAGGCATATCAGATGAGGATGATCTTATATATCTCATTATAAAAAAGTTAGAATCAGCATCTAAAAATCTAATGTTTTTCTAATGATTATCAATACTCTAATCACACCTCTCATCCTTACTTATTATATCGTTCCATTTTGAGATTATCTTCTCGTTTGATCTGTAACTCCTGTAGATTATGATTTGCTTCTGAAACCCCTCCCGCGAAAGCCCTTCGAAACAAGTCTTCAGCTTGATCGAGATCTCCTTCTTTCAAAAAAATGACACCAAGGTTATTTAATGTGGATGGATTAGAGCCTGCATTTAACAAATTTCTTTTAGCTAGAGACAATTCATTTATTAAGATAAGAGCTGCACCTGCATTATTATTTGCCGTTTGATCGCCGGGATAATATTTTGGAATAGTATCGACTAATATCTCTACAAATTCTTTACTCCCTTCACCATAGCTTTGAGCTATTTCATAAAGTTCCAGTTGATTGAGTTGTGAGTCTTTTTTTCGAAATAAACTCTTAGCCTGATCGAGTGTATAATTTTTAACTGTCACGTTTATATTATATTCAACACGCCTCAACTGAGGAAATAATTCGTCCGACATTTGTCTATAAGGAACTCCGTTCGCTAATTTTGTCAGTTCAGATTTGTATCCGTCAGAAATATCTGCATTATCTATAACCTCTATTATTTCATTCTTGTATGCAATATTTGATTGAAGTACCAGCTGTTTAAGCCTATCCCAATCTTCAGTAATATTGCTTACTCGAAAGAAGCTTTCCGAAAAACTAAATTTATCTTTCATATAGTTTCTCAAAGCTATTGCCCGTGCATAAGACAAACGATCATTTGCGGTATAAGAACCTTCCGGAGATGCATAACCTTCTATAAATACGCTTTTTATTTTTAAATCAGAATCATTATTAATACTTTTTACCAAAGCATCTATTTTTTCTAATTCCTCCTGGTTATGGCGATATTGGGGAAGAATAACAGATTTCCCTACCTGAAAATCAAGATACGCTTCTCCCTGTATCCTAAGTATTTTAGATTCAGATTTTGGCTCTATATAAGAGACTAAAGGATTTACCTGATAAGGTGTGTGAGATTTTACTTTTACCTTATTGTTCATCAGAAAAGTAAAGAAGTGATTTTCATTTCTACACCCTGTTAGTTCTTGCTTGATTACCAAATGTGCACTATCCATCCATATTTCATACGGAACTTTGAAATCATAAGTAAGCAATGTATCTGTAAACTGATTGGTGATAATGGTTGTATAGGGAATAATATTTTCAACCTTATCTTTATTTAAAGACTTCCATCTTTCAATTAGATTGTATTTCTTATTTCCAGAAATAAGCACATAAGGAAACACCATAACTGATTCATTCGAGAGCAACTGAGGTGTTAAATACATCGCAGTACAATCATTGACAGCACCTGCACTAATATTTACTTTAAAGTATACATGAAGACTATCATTGACTTCTTTTACCTCGTTACTTATAAAAATAATTCGTCCCGGATATTCCTTTGCAGAAACACTTAATACAATGATTGTAAATAGTATAAATATTAATATTCGTTTCATATGATTTTACTTAAGCCTTTCATTAGAGGCTTTAGATATATATTTGTTATGTTTTATTAGTCAAACATACGTAAAGGTATGTCTGCTGATTTTTATCCTCCCTTGACTATTGCGAACTGTCACTTAATAAAATAAATCACAGATAATGAAGCCTTAGTGGGTGCAAAGAAGTTTTTGCTCTCGGTGCCTAAAAACTTTTTACAACTCTTGCAAGCATATCGATCATGATCAGCATGTAAATAGCCCACTCCAAAATTCCCTTCGAGCGACCAACGTTTAGACATACTCCATTGATACCCGTAACTAAATCCAACGCCATATAAGTCTCCTTGCAAACGACTGTTTTTCATATAATCTGAGAATGGAAGCCCGGTCAAATTATAATGAGCATAAACAGCATGTAATCCGAAGAAGTGACCATTGAAAGGTTCACATAACCAATACCGCATCTCAGGCTGTACAAGTATATATTTCATATTCTTGTTAACATTAAACTCCCATGGATTGTAACTAAAAGACACGTCTAGGCTATATCTCTCTCCTACTTTAACCTCTGTCCCAAAAGCAATCGAGCTAGTCATATCAAACAACAAGTTACTTTTTACGGCCCATAGAGGAGTCTTCGCCTGAGTTGGTCTCCAATCTGTCAGATTATTCAGAAGATCAACCGTTTTATTCAAATCCAAAGAATCTTTTGCTGAGGATATCGATTTCAAAGTCACATTCTTGCTCTCAGGTAATAATGAAAGATCAAGAGGTATCACTTTTATTTCTTCATTCAACTCTTTGTCCACTTCAACAGATACTGCCGGACTTTCTTTAGCATCTTTTACGTGAATAAGGTTTTCCTTTCTTTTCGAGGTTTTAGTCGGAGATAAAAAAATAAGATTCTTCCGTATAGTATAAGTATAGTCCGTATCTGCCAACAACTGATCTAAAACAGTTTTCAGATCAGCGTCATGCAGTCGAATTGTTATCTTGCGGTTTGTGTTAAAGTTGGAGTTTACAAAAGCAAAAGAATATTTTGTTTGAGATTCTATCTGAGATAGAACTTCACTCACCGGAATATTTTGTCCTACAACTGTCACATCATTCTCCTGTGCTGATAGCGTTGGCAGTGCATAGAGACAAAGTAAAAGAAGTATCGTTTTGAGCATGTGAAGCCTATATCCATACATTAGTGGATACATTTTCTTATATAATTGCATTTTTAGTTGGTTATTCTGTCTTATTATTACTTATATACACCTTATTACTCTCTATTTTATAGGATAAGCTATTATCCAAGCATCTGAATATCTCTATTATTTCAGTTAAGTTATCCGATTGCTCTATCGTTACCGTATAACTTCTGTTGAGATCGACATCTTTATCAATTTCCACATCAATATTAAACTCACGTTTAAGCGTTAAGGTAATCGCTTTTAGTGTTTCATTATCAAATACAATCTTTCCATTCGTCCAATCCGCAATATCTTTAACAGCATTTGTATCCAGATCTCGTATAATCCCTTCTTTGGTTGTGTTATTTAATATAAACTGCTGATTCGGTTTTAGTGTAAATTCCTTATTATCAATAGTTCGTATAGCAATTGACCCCTTGTTTAATGTTACAACAGTTGATTCGTCATCAGGATATGCCGATACATTAAATTGAGTTCCAAGTACTTTTACATCCAGATATTTTGTGCGCACTATAAATGGCATGTTCTTCTGCCTTGTTACCGATAAATAAGCTTGTCCTTCCAAATTTATAATTCTAGCGCTGTCTTTCGAATTTTCATTATATTTAATTTTACTCCCCGATTTAATCCATATCTGCGAACCGCAAGCTAGCCTTACCTCTTCATGTTTACCATAAGGAACATCAACCACAACCGCCTGTTTATCTTTATCTTTCGGAACATCCTTCGTCAAATTATATATTCCTATCAATAGCAGTAAAGGTAAAAACACTACTGCTACACGAAGCCAGTAATAAGGGCGTTGGCTTATTCTTTTCTTCTTGTTAAAACCTAGTTTTTTTGTAATCTTTTCATATTCTTGTTTAGACGATAAATCTTCCTGATTATCTAATGAATCCCAGAGCCTATGCATAGCTTTTTGCTTTTCTTCAGAATTTTCAGGATTAACCAGCCATGCATGTATCTTATTTTCCAACTTCTCGGAGTATCTATTCTCAAAGAACCTGCTTATAAGCTTATAATATTGCTTAGTTGGTACATTATTCATTTTCTATTTTTTGTTGAGCTTTACTTTCACGTTCTGTATTAAAAACGATCTAGCCTGTATCTACGCACGGTCAAAAAAAATAATTTTCTCTCTTTAATTACATAATGTTTTAATAATATGATCATTGCATATCTTTTTTTAAAAGAAAAATGATAGTACATTTCTAATTTTTTTCATTGCTAAGCTCAATTGATTTTCGACTGTTCTTTTACTTATCTCTAGCTGTTCGGCTATCTTATCATTCGGTATCCCTTGAGTCCTGCTCATCTTATATATAGTCCGCTGCTTTTCTGGCATATTTTCTATCTCCATCTCTACCAGCAACATCGTTTCCTTTGCTATATACTCATCCTCAGCGTTTACTAAGTCTAAGGGTAATACTATTCGATCATTATAAAATGATTCGCGAATCTGTTTGCCTCGGATATAATCGATCGTTTGGCGATAGGCAATCGTGTATATATATGAATCAAAGCCTTTAATACCTTTAGAAGGTATTGTAAATGAATCATGATTCTCCCAAACTTTGGCAAATACACTCTGAGTTAGTTCTTCCGCAACGTCTACAGACTTGACAAAGCCATTTATGTAATACTTTACTTTCGGAAAATATTTCAGAAAGATCGTTTCAAATGCTTTATGGTTCCCTTTTTGTAAAGCTTCCAATAGTTTGTATGTTATCTGATTCTCCAAAGAATAATTAGATTATTTATAGAAATTAATTGATTTATCATAAATACTCCTCAATAAGAGCAAACGAATAAGACAGGAGCAACGCACGGTCTATGAATAAATATTTTACACTTCTTAATGTCCGATTGTCGGTATAAAATGGAATAAGCCCCCCAA
>NZ_JAIXHZ010000043.1:0-10391 GCF_043392705.1 Dysgonomonas sp. Shenzhen-Wh21 | reverse complement strand
AATAAGACCGACCTCAGACTTCGATATCATTATATCATGTGCAAATTTCAGATAATCTTTACCTATCTTATCATCTGCATCAAGCGGTAATATCCATTTACCTTCAGCACTACTGATCCCTGCATTGCGTGCAGAGCATAAACCTCCATTCTCTTTTTTAAGATATTTTATGCGATTATCTTTAGCTGCCCATTCTAGTGCGACCGCTTCTGTATTGTCGGGAGAACCGTCATTGACGATGATACATTCCCAGTGGGAGTATGTTTGCTCAACAACTGACTGTAAACAGTCTGGAAGATACTGAGCCTGATTGTAGCAAGGTACTATAATAGATATTGTCGTCATCATTGTTGATAATTCCTTAAAAATATGCCTAACAGTCTTTTTGAAAGATTGAAAGGTAGCAGATTTTGTATATAATACCAAAAATAAATACGATAAGAGCTTATATTTAGACTACTCAAAACCTCTTTGTTAAATGCTTGAGAGAGTTCATCTTTACTAGTCGCCTGTTTTAATATTTTAGAAAGCCAGTGTACTATTTGATTTTTATATTTATTCTTTAAATTAGGATATTGGGCAAAAAAGCGTGAAAACATTTTTATTACGTTAATATCCATATTATTTGTAGCTGTTGTAGAGTTGCTATGTATTCTGTATAAAGAAAGCTTTAAATCAGTTCCTCTAATTATATATTTATTTGCCAGAAGATTTAGCCATAATTCATAATCTTCGGCTATGCCATTGCTTTGCTCGTTAAAGCAATTTACATTCAATATGCTCTCTTTTGTTCCTATTACGGTTAGGATTGGAACTTTGTTCTCGTATAAAAAGGCATTAAGACCCTCATCTCCGCAATATGTTTTAGCCACGATGTTTATATTTGGCAAATTCTCGTAGTCAGATAGCTGACTGGAGTTATTAAAAATATAAGAATCAGTAAACAATACATCTTGTTGTCCATTGTAGAACTCCTTTAATGAAAGTTCTAACCTTAGAGGAAGCCAGAGATCATCGGCATCTAGAAATGCAATAATATCCCCTTTGCTATTTTTTATACCTTTATTTCGAGCTTTGGCTTGTCGAGCATTTTCCTGAAAAAAATAGTGTATCCTAGAGTCTTGATTTATATAACGATGAACAACGTTTCTAGTATTATCTGTTGAACCATCATCAACGATGATTAACTCCCAATTGGTATATGTTTGTCCAATAACAGATTCTATCGATTCTGAAATAAAGTTCTCGGCGTTATATGCCGGCATTATAATAGAAACTAATGTATTGATCATTTTATATTATAACCCAATCTGAGGGTATTATATTATTTATATTATACTGGGATTCATTATTGAACCACTTTACCGGAGCATATGTTATTCCGTTTCTTTCAGATAGCCATGCTCCCCACCAACTAAAACTGCTATTGGCTATAATATGGTGCTTACAGGCTAGCATCAATGCCATATCTTTCCAGCTGTTTTTGCCTAGATTCCAATCTACAATTTGCATATTGGGCAAGAAAGATAAACTCTTACTTGCATATTCAGGATCATCCGAAAATATAAAGAATGATAACTGTTCTTTTGCTTCTTCTTCCATTATTTTTATAGCGTTTTGATAATATTCTAAACCTAAAACACCATGATATGTGTTTGCATTTTTCAAATGAACATAATCTCCTCGCCGTATATGAATACTTACCGAACTATTATTTACTATCGTCTTTTTCAGGGCTTCATTTCTTGTGTCTAATTCAGGAAATTGAAAATCTTTAATTAAATCGAATCGAATATGTTTAAAATAACTTTCGGATTGAAAAAAACCATCGAGATATACATTTTTTATTCCGAATGGAATTTCTACTATTTCATTCTCAAGTTGGTTTATCTTGTGAAAGTTTATGTTTGCTATTTTTCTAATAAATTTATATCTCACTCTATCTGAAAGCAAAAATTTTTCCTGCAAACTGTTTAGTTTCTTTGCTCTCAAATGGGGAAAGATTGATAATTCAAAGTCACGAGCTGTAAAACAATCTGTGGAAACATTATTCATCCTTAAAAAAGAAAGATCAAGAAAAATATCTTTCTTTTTATTTGTTTCTAGTGTGCGAGCTATCGCATACTGAAACATTTGATTCCCTAATCCTCCTTGTAATTTTACAATTTTCATATTTTTTTGAACCAAAAACAACCACAAGCATAAGACTGATTTCGAACCATTTCTAATGGAGGGTTTTGTATGAAATCGGAATTATCTAAAACTACTGAAAAATCTTTTAGCTCAAATCCTTCAAAATGATCGAATATGGCTCCACAATCATATATCCGATGAGCGTTAAACATTATTTTGGGACTACCTACAGGTACTACAAAAAGTAAATTGCCTCCACTAGCACATACCCTTTTTAATTCTTTAATAGCTTTTATATCTCCCATCGGGTCAAGCGGATCGCCATATCTTCCTAAGCCAATATGCTCTACTGTATGCATACATGAAATAGATTCAATGGAGTTGTCCTCAAAAGGTAAGTTCATTAAATCTGCTTTTAAAGAATTTAAGTTATCTAAATCCAGTATTGCAGGTCTATAGTCATAAAACTTTACGGGAATAAATGCTGATAATATACTACAGAAATGTAATGTAGACGAAATATCAATATGGATACTAGGCGAGATTTGTTTTACGATGCGAGCAGCCCATGCCGGATGATAAATATAATGAGCATCAAATCCTGTGTATTCGGTATTATCGTTCAAACATGGGAATAAATCCTCGTTTTTCACCTGTATTCCATAATCTATACCTAGTTTATTAAATAAAATAAGGTCTTTTTGGAATTTATCTTCTTTCTGTCTTTTTGTTTTCGACTGATTATTTAAAGATCTGATATATGATAAAATATTCTTCATGATACTATCTTTTCTGGATATTAACATTAAATTGATTTATTAATAATCCGGTAGTTCCATCTACTTTTATCAAATTTTCATTAATAACCTTCGGTATAAATACAACATCGAATTGTAAGGAGGAATCATTGTAAAATAAACTTTCATTCCCTCTTGATATGCCGATTACAATTTTGTATGTGCCTCTTTGTAAGAAAAGTTCATCACACAAAAACTCTATTTCATATTCACCTTTGCTTTGGCTCTGAGGAGCAGACCAAGTGGTATTAATGGGTATATCTAAAGCTGTACAAAGCCCACAAGCAAAAACGACGTTTCTAATTCCTCCATCTTTTACTTTATACTTTATACGAACTTTCCATTTTTCACCAGTTAATATTTTATTGGCTACTTCATTCTTCTCATTCGTAATATACGCCGACTCTACAATCAGGTTTTCCTCAATTTGTTTATTGAAGTTAACCTCACTTACATTCTTACCCTCAGTTATATATGTATCTAAAATAGTGCTAACATTGCCCGATTTATACAGTGTTCCATCTTTCAGCAAGATTGCTTTTGTACATAGTTTTTTTACCGTATCCAGATTATGACTCACAAACAATACTGTACGACCATCGCCTTTCGACACATCTTGCATTTTGCCAATCGCTTTTTTCTGAAATTCGGCATCTCCTACAGCCAAAACTTCATCCACAACGAGTATTTCGGGTTCCAAATGTGCTGCAATTGCAAAGCCAAGTCGAACTGTCATACCCGAAGAGTAACGTTTAACGGGAGTATCTATATATTTTTCTACGCCCGCAAAATCTACAATTTCGTCCAGTTTTCTCTTTATTTCGGCTTTGGTCATTCCCATAATTGAGCCGTTCATGAAGATGTTTTCACGACCGGTCATCTCCGGATGGAATCCTGTACCTACTTCCAGCAATGAGGCTATTCGTCCTTTGGCTCTAATCGTACCGGTAGAAGGAGATGTTACTCTCGATAATATCTTAAGCAAGGTTGATTTTCCTGCACCGTTTTTACCGATTATGCCTAACACTTCTCCTTGTTTTACATCAAAAGTTATATCTTTAAGTGCCCAGATATATTTGCTGCTAGCCTTTGATGAACGGTCATTTACTTCTCCTATTTTCAGATAGGGGTCATCCTTGCCCCTTACAACATGCCACCAGCGGTTTAGATCGTGTGCTATAGTTCCTGTACCCACTAATCCTAAACGATATTGCTTAGATATATTTTCAAATTTTATTGCAATGTCTGACATATTCAGATTTGTTTATTTCTGTTGTTTTTGATATTTATATAATCTTATCTCCGCACATGTATCGTACCATGCCCAGAAAAAAGATAATAATAATCCATAAAGTCCGTCTTTATACCCCTTCATTTTGAAATAACAAGAGTAGAAAGCTCTAAATGGACGTTTTAAGATGCCTTTTCTTGAAGCAACAAATCCCATGAGATTTCTTGATTCAGCTTCCATTTTCAAGTATCTTAAATGTTTTTCCCGTAATTGAGAAAAGCTGATCATCCAATAATGATGATCTATATTTTTTCCATTGTATGCAATCCAAAATGGTTCATAAGGTGGAAGTACTGTTCTGCCCGCATGTACTACTCCTGTCATTTTACATCTGTCTTTGTGAAACAATAGCATACGGGAATGAATACCTCCCCAGCGAGTTCCTTTCAATAGATGCTTTTTGTAATAATATATACAAGGAACGAGTATAGCTCCGATATTATCAGGAATTCCTTTTTCAAAAAGTGCTATTATATCTTTATATAACTCAAAACTAATTCTTTCATCGGGATCTATTATAAGTATCCAATCATTTTTTTCCGATTTGTAATACTCTGCAACAATAGCTTCGCCTAGCGGTACCCTCTCGTGCTCTATGATTTCATTACTATATTGCTTCGCTATTTCTATCGAATTATCATTAGAGCCTTGATCTACATATTTTATATTCTCGCAAAAAGAAATTGATTTCAGGCAATCCTCCAGAATGTATCCTTCATTGTATCCTGTAACAATAGCACTGACAGGAAGCTTTTTGTATGTATTAACATTGTCTACCATATTTGCCAATCTATGTCGATACTTATACATTTAGCAGAATCCATTCTCATTCCTAGATACATACCCGGATTTGAACCAAAAGTACCTACAAAAAATGTACTGTTATTTAGTATATCTAATGATGCAAATAGATTTATATGTGCCTCTTTTATTATAGACTTATCTTCTTTTTTGAATTTAGCATGGTCGTACCCTTCCTCAGACTCTTTACAGAATGTGAATATTATCCACTCTTTATATTTATTTTTTATCTCAGATATTACTCTAAAATCATCTGTTAATATAAAAGTATTCTTTATATTACTTATGTCCTCTGCTTTATTTAGATAACTTGATGTTTCTACTAAATCTTGTTCAATATGTTTATCGCCACGCCGTATATGAAAACCTATATAGTCTGCCGGTAAATTTAGTAATCTTATTTTATTCTTTATCTCCAGATCCGTTATTTCTTTGTATTGCCATGTTAAGGAGATCAATTCTTGGCATGCATCCTTTAAAGAACAGTTTACAATTCCTATTTCGGGAATATTATATATGATTTTTTCATTTTTTCTGTCCCTGATTAGGAGCCATAAGTCTTGAGTTAGGAAATTTATTCCATTAAATATCTTATATGCTTTAATCTTAAGCTTGTCTTTTAAACCTAATCTTTTTTGGATAAAATCGTAGTTTCTAAAGTTATATTTTTTGTGAAAATTATCCTTAACCTCGTCACAAAACGGCAGAAAATAATCTATCCACCCGTATTGATACCCGAAATTAGCATCTTTTGAATATAGTATAAATTGGATCTTGTGTGTTAAGCAGTATAACATTGCTAATATCATGTTGTTATACTCAGAGAAGAAGCCTGCATCATATCCCAGATGAAAAACGAATTTTCTCTTGAAGGATTTATTTAGAGCATAATATTTTTCTCTCATTTCTGCAGCTTCCATCACACTACATCAATAAAGCTGCGTTCTACTTTGTTAAATACCCATGAACCGAGAATGATAACTATTATTGTAACAATAAAACTATAGCCGAGCCAAAACCAATCAACTGTACCTGCTCCCATAAAACCGTACCTTAATGCTTCTACGATAGATGTTAATGGGTTCAGCTGTATGATCCACATATATTCTTCATATTTTTCTTTCATTACGGAGAGAGGATATATTATTGGTGTAGCATACATCCACAATCCGGTTACAAAACCAAACAGAATAGCCATGTCTCTGTATTTCGTTGTAACAGAAGATATTAATATGCCAAAACCTAGCCCTAATCCGGCCAGCATTAAAACTAATAACGGAAAGAATAGAATATATATATTAGGCTTGATATCTGTGCCATTATATACAAAATAAAAGTATACGGCAAGGAATAGCCCTAGTTGGATTATTAATCGTACTAAATTGGAAATAACACCTGATATCGGAACTACTAATCGAGGAAAGTATACTTTACTGAACACTCCCGCGTTACCGAGGAAGGTTCCTGAGGCTTTTCCCATACAGTCGGAAAAATATCCCCAACATAATATTCCCGATAGATAGAACAATGGCTGAGGTAGTCCATCCGTTGGTATTTGGGCTATATTTCCAAATACAAACATATACATTATTGTAGTAAATAGTGGTTGAATGATGAACCATAGAGGTCCGAGTACAGTTTGTTTGTATATAGTTACAACATCGCGGCGAACATACATTTGTAATAAGTCACGATATTGCCAGACTTCTTTTATATTAAGGGAAAAATTGCTTCCGCGCGGTTTGATCTCTATATCCCAATGTTCTTTTTCAGTTTCCATTTAGATATTATATTGTTTCTATATTTGTTTGTGCGATTTTGAGTGTCCAAAGATAGCTATTTTTAATATTAAAGATCGTTAAATAAAAAATAACTATAATAAAAAAACCCGTATGAGTGTATTACCTCATACAGGTTTCATAAATCTTAACTGTCGCTGAATTATTTTTTTACAGCAGTAGCTACAGAGTCAGCAGCAGCTTGAGCAGCAGCAGCGATTGAGTCAGCTTGAGCTTTAGCAGCAGCTTCAGCAGCTACTTGAGCTTCAACAGCAGCTAAAGAGTCAGCTTTAGCTTTAGCAGCAGCTTCTTCAGCAGCTTTGTTATTACATGATGCGAAAGAGATTGCGATAGCAGCAACAGCAAATAAAACTAATTTTTTCATTTTCTTTTCTATTAAAACTTAAACGGTAAATGTATTTGAGTTATAATTTCTGATAACACGATGCAAATATATACATATTTCTTTACATGTTGTACAGCACAATTATATTTTTTTTAGTGTTTTTTTTATTTTTTTCTGAGGGGGGTGCTTTTTTATTCTTATTTGGTTCGTAATTATCTATTTATCATATAGATACCTTTTTATGCTTTTTTTAGGAGTTTTTTCGAATTCGCTTGGATAAATTTGTATCGCCGATATATTTTCGTAGGCTGCAAGCATTTTATTCAGATTTTGCCTGTTTTGTTCCATTATTGCCGGCAACATTTCGTGATCTACATGAGCAGCATCCATAGTTTCATAATCAGGATGAGCTAATGCTACTAATTTTCCGTTTCGCTCTACTACCAGGCTTTCCAATACGAATGGCATATTGTTCAGCTTAGATTCTATTTCTTCCGGAAATATATTTTGCCCGTTAGGACCTAACAACATTGTTTTGCTGCGTCCTCTTATGAAAATTGTGTTGTTTTTATCTATAGTTCCCAAATCTCCTGTTTTCAACCAGCCATCTTCCGTAAAGGCGGCTTTTGTAGCTTCTTCATTTTTGTAATACCCTTTCATCACATTTTCTCCCCTTACCTGTATTTCTCCTACAATATTATATGGGTCTTGCGAGTCTATGCGGACTTCCATAATATTGTCTAATATTCTACCGCAAGATGTAGGTATAAAATCGCAATGATGTTCGTATGAAATTAAAGGGGCACATTCAGTCATACCATAACCAACTGTAAACGGAAATTTGATTTTGTGGAGAAAGGCTTCCACTTCTCCATTTAGAGCTGCACCACCAATGATCACTTCATGAAAATTGCCTCCTAAAGCATCTATCAAGCCTTTTCTTATTTTTGCATAGATTTGATCCTTTACAATCGGAATTTTCAAGGCCATTTTTATTGCAGGCTTCTCTATTTTAGGTAAAATTGCTTTTTTGTATATTTTTTCAATAACAAGAGGTACTGTTATGATAAGGTGTGGTTTTATTTCGGCAAAGGCCTCTGTCAATATTTTGGGCGAAGGAGCTCTTCCTAGTAGCGTCGTGTGCGAGCCTTCGGTCAAGGAATACAAAAATTCAAACGCACAGCCGTAAGCATGCGCCAGTGGAAGAAAAGAAACGATATCTTGTCCTCTGAATAGTAATTTCAAATATTGAGCATGAGTTATATTTCCGGCAAGGTTATTGGCTGTAAGCATAACCCCTTTGCTAAAGCCTGTTGTTCCCGAAGTATAATTAATGAGTACTACTTCCGAGTTGTCTACTTTGGCATAATTGATATCATCACGAGTGTAACCATTGGGGTACTTCTCCTTCATTTTTTTGTCTAACTCTTCTACTACCAGAGAAAGTTTTTCTCCTTTTCTCTCGTGCAAGCAAGTAAGTTTGAAATCATTAATAGAGAATACTCCTCTTACTCCCGGAATATGATCTTCGTCCAAAGAATCCCATATATTATTGGCTGTGAATAATAATTTAGATTCTGAATGATTGATTATATGTTGTATATTGTCTGCATGGAAATCCTGTAGAATAGGTACAATGGTAGCACCATAAGTGATAACGGCAAGATAGGTAACACACCAAGGAATATTATTTTTGCCAATAAGAGCAACCTTATCACCTTTCAGTATTTGAGCATTATCCAGTAATATGTGTATTCTAGCTACTTCACGAGCCAGATCCTTATAAAACAATGTTTTTTTTTCGGAATAATCAGACAAGCCCTTCAAGTCCCAATTGTTTCTAAAACTGTCTTCATATAAGGTTATTAGATTCTTGTCGATCATAATTTGTTGCTCATTTTTATAAATTTTGTGCAAAAATAGAGACTATCATCATAATCTACAACTATTTTATATGTAAAGTTTCACGTAATTGTGTAATTTTGTACTCTTTTTGTATGACAATAGTCAATAAATTGCTTGTAGAACAAAGCTATTTATTTCAATATTATTAAATTAGGTTCTGTAATATACAATGATAGATAATTCAATTTTTGAGAATAAAAAAGCAGCCTATCTCACATTGGGCTGTAAATTAAACTTTGCAGAGACATCGGCTATCGGGCGACAATTGTCCCAAGTTGGTGTTCGTAGATCCAGAGATGGCGAAGTTGCAGATATATGTGTTATAAATACGTGCTCCGTAACCGAATTTGCAGATAAGAAGTGTCGTCAGGCAGTACGTAAGATGATCAAAGAAAACCCCGGTGCTTATGTTATAGTAACAGGATGCTACGCTCAGCTTAAACCCGAAGATATTGCGGGTATAAAAGGTGTGGATATTGTACTGGGATCGGAGCAGAAGCTCGATGTAGTAGCTTATCTTGATGAACTAAAGAAAAAAGATAAAGGAGTAGTACATACTTCTAAAACGAATAAAATAAAGTCATTTGTTCCATCGTGTTCGCAAGATGATCGTACTCGCTATTTTCTGAAAGTGCAGGATGGCTGTGATTATTTTTGTTCTTTTTGTACAATACCTTTTGCCAGAGGACGCAGCCGCAATGGTTCGATAGAAAGCATGGTACAACAGGCAAAAGAGGTTGCTGAAAAAGGAGGCAAGGAGATTGTACTTACAGGCGTGAATATAGGAGACTTTGGTAGAACCACCGGCGAAACCTTTTTTGACTTGGTTAAAGCTTTAGATGAAGTGGAAGGTATTGAGCGTTATCGGATTTCATCCATAGAGCCAAACTTGCTTACCGATGAGATTATACAATTTGTGGCTCAGTCAAAACGTTTTGCACCTCATTTTCATATACCCTTACAGTCTGGTTCGGATGCTGTGCTTAAATTGATGCGTCGCCGCTACGATACCGCATTGTTTAGGCATAAGGTAGAGAAGATTAAATCCGTAATGCCTGATGCATTTATCGGAGTAGATGTTATTGTCGGTACAAGAGGTGAGACTGATGAATATTTTGACGAAGCAAAAGCATTTTTAGAAAGTCTCGACTTTTCACAATTGCATGTTTTTACATATTCCGAACGTCCGAATACGCAGGCTTTGAAAATAGATCACGAAGTAGATCCTAAGACTAAGCATGCACGTTGTAAGGCTTTACTAGATTTATCAGACGAAAAATTGCAGGCATTTTATCGGTCGCAACAAGGCACCAAGCGAAAAGTGTTATTTGAGCATACTC
>NZ_JAIXHZ010000042.1:0-30512 GCF_043392705.1 Dysgonomonas sp. Shenzhen-Wh21 | reverse complement strand
GCTCCAAAGTTTTCGGTGGCGTTCTTTATAAGCATCCTTTCTTCTATCGGTATACCGCTTACATTTAACTTTATCGGAGAGTTTACAATAATGTTTGGATTGTATCAGGTAAGTCTCTGGTTCGCCCTAACAATAGGAACCGCATTGTTCCTTGGAGCGCTGTTCATGTTGAGAATGTATCAGCAGGTGATGTTAGGAGAACCGTCTGTGAATCCGTTCAGGGATTTGTCGAAGACCGAAACGGTAGTTTTCGCCTTAATAATAGGAGTACTTATATTTTTCGGGGTGTATGTGAAGCCGGTTACAGACTTGGTGTCTACAAGCCTGACAGAAATAGTAATGTATATTAACAGATAAAAATAGCCAGATATATAATGAGTACATTGATAGCCATCTCAGCATTAGGTATAATCTGCCTTTTATTAGAGATATTCAATTTGAGAAAAATCCTTATACCAGTTACACTTATCGGACTGATTGCTGTATTGGGGTTGACTGTTACCGAGTTTTACTTAGGACAATCTTTCCTTGGTACGGATAAGTACAATATGTTGGTATCAACAGGATTTTCGCAAGGATTCTCTATCCTGTTTATTATTCTTGCTGTACTGATTCTTGCGATGAGTCCCAAGTTTTATCAAGACAGAATAGATAAGATTGCCGACTATGTAGCCCTCAAGGTCTTTCTTGTGGCCGGAGCTGTGGCTATGGTCTCTTTCGGAAACTTCATTATGTTTTTCGTGGGACTTGAGGTATTGTCTATTGCTGCTTATATTTTGGCAGCCAGCGATCCGAAGAACTTGAGAAGTAACGAGGCGGGTATGAAGTATTTCATTATGGGTGCATTTGCGTCCAGCTTTATTCTGTTTGGTATTGCTCTCATATATGGCGCATTTGGTTCGTTCGATATTGCTACAGTTGCTATTGCATCTACTGCTCAGGCAGGATCTTTACCTATATGGTTTAGTCTTGGTTTTGTGATGTTGACTGTCGGTTTGATGTTTAAAGCATCTATCGTACCATTCCATTTTTGGGCACCTGATGTTTACGAAGGCTCACCTACACTTTCTACCGCTCTGATGAGCACCTTAGTGAAGGTGGCTGCAATAGGAGCATTGTTTAAGGTAGTAACAATATTGTCTGTTGCGGTAACACCTGTATATCAGATCGTACTGATCGTCTTGTCTATATTGACAATGACAGTAGGAAACGTAACAGCAATGAAGCAGAAAAACATAAAGCGTATGATGGCCTATTCGGGGATATCACATGCCGGATTTATGATGATGACCTTACTAGCGATTGGCACATCTGCAAATACAGTATTGTATTATGCAGCAGCATACAGCTTGGCGGGGATTGCAGCCTTCGCTGTAATACTTGGTGTTTGCCGGGGAAAAGACAATGAGGATATGACAAACTTCTTTGGCTTGGTGAAACGTCAGCCGGTGTTGACCGCAATCTTTATTTGCGCATTGTTGTCATTAAGTGGAATTCCTGTTTTTGCAGGTTTCTTTGCTAAGTTCTTTGTGTTTGATCAGATGTTACAATCAGGACACTTAGTTCTTGTTATATTCGGTATTATAAATTCGATTATAGCAGTGTTCTATTATCTGGGAGTAGCAAATATAATGATTACCAAAGAAAGCGAGACAGAAGAGCCTCTACGAGTTCCTTTCGAATATAAAGCTGTAGCTGTAATTGCTATATCTTTGAATTTATTACTTGGAATTTTCCCTTCTGTAATTATGGGTCTGAACTTATAATTAGATAAGATATAAAAAATAAAAAAGAGCAGATCTGACGGTCTGCTCTTTTTTGTATTGATATTTTTCTCTTCTATTCCGCTTTTATCCCCTTCGCTATAAACCTTATGATGCAATAAGCAATATAAATAAATACAAGATACATTATCAATCCTGTATGATGCAGATAGATAACAGCGAATGTAGCCATTAGTATACATGCCGTAAGTGATAATCCTTGCCACAAACGGGTAAGAATATCTAATTTTTGTCCCCATACATTCGGACGGAATACCCAGTTGATAGGTACAACGAAGGCATTCAACAACAGTATCGAGTAAGACATGTATTCATACTTCACATCATTGATGATGCAGAGTATTGCTGTTAAACCTATCATTGCTCCATAATATAACTTACCATAGTTGGTACTTGCACTTGTGGGCATGTCTGTTGCCATAAATATAGTACCCAGCAATAAGCCTCCCAGAGAGAATTGTATTGTATATTCGGTCAGATTAGACACGGTAAGAAGCAATACTGTGAAAGCGGCTAATAAAGCAAATGGTATATGCCATGAGATCCTTTGTCTAATCAACAAGAATAAACCGCCTAGTACCAAAAAGAATATCGAATATTCACCTATTGCTCCCGATGCTTTATAAAATAATTGGTTTATAAAACTGTCGTTAAATATATTGAGCTCACTTATATTCACCGCTGTCTTGTCGTACCAAATAGTGCGTGAAGCCATCACAGCGGGAAAGAATACAGTCATAAACTCTCGTCCGATGAGGGCAGGATTGAATATATTGCGTCCTAAGCCACCCCAGAGTAGTTTTCCGAACAGAACAGCCATGCTTCCTCCGAATGCAACGACATAGAGAGGAGTGAAAGGCGCTATTGTGAATGCAAGCAAAATCCCCGAAATAATAGCTGACCCATCAGAAAGAGATTCCGTGTTTTTGGAAAAGATAATAGAGAATAGGAATTCTGTTAATAACGCACTTCCTACTGCCACCAAGATTACCATGACAGGTACAAACCCGAATGCCAAATACGACATGGCTATACATGGGAGCAATGCTAAAATAACATCTGCCATCACACGGCTGGTGCTGTCACTTTTCCTTATAAAGGGTGCAAATATTGTTTTATCTGATTGCATTTGCTAGTTCTTTAAGTTTTACTTTTCCTTCTTTTATGCTTTCTATAAGCGGCACATTACTTGGGCAGATGTATTCGCAAGCTGCGCATTCGATGCAACTGCTAATACTGTATTTCTCAAGATTGAAGTATTTCTTCTTTCTATAGTTTTCTTCAAACTTCATTGGCATCAACCGCATGGGGCATACATCGACGCAATAACCACACGAGATACAATTACTCCGTTTTACTTCTTCTTTCTTTAGGAATAGTATTCCCGATGCACCTTTGGTTACAGGTATCGACAGGTCTTGTATTGCCTTTCCCATCATCGGGCCTCCCTGTATGATGGTATTCCCCAAAGTTTCTATCCCTAGCGATTTTGTGATATGTCGTATCGGTGTTCCTATTTTCACTTCGTAATTGCCATAATTAGTAGATCGCTCACCTGAGATTGTTATTATTCGGCTGATAACAGGCTTGTGATTTACTACCGCCTGATAAACAGAGTAGATAGTACCAATATTACTCACTATAATTCCCGCTTCGGCAGGTCGCTTCGATCTTGGTAGTTCAATGCCTGTGGCAGACTTTATTAATTGCAGCTCGCCACCTTGAGGGTACTGATCGGGCAATAATATTGCTTTGTAGCCTTTATGTTCTTCTTGTTGCAGATATGGAGCAAATACTTTTAAAAGTTCTCTATTCTGATGCTCTATACCAATGATAACATTGTCGGCATTGAGTATCTTTTTTATGATATCAATTCCTTTAAATAGCTCTTCGGTACGCTCTGCCATCAGTGAATAATCTGATGTAAGATATGGTTCGCACTCTGCACCGTTTACAATAAAGGTATGTATCTTATGCTCCCCAACACTGTATTTTATAGCTGTCGGAAATTGAGCGCCACCTTGTCCTACTATACCCGCATCCTTAATTCGCTCTATCAACTCTTCGGGGCTACATTGGTTGTAATCTTTGTACGAAATGTTGTTTACTTCCTCGTCCTTATAGTCGTTCTGGATAACGATGGTTTTTACAGAAGAGCCATCTGCAAAAGGATAGTCTTTTGTTTCCAAAATCACGCCCGATACCGGTGCATGTACTTTGGTCGCAAACTTATCCTTTACTTCTCCTATCAATTGATATTTCTTGATCTTATCGCCAACATTGACAACAGGAGTAGGAGCACAGCCTAAATATTCTGCGAGGGGAATGTATAGAAAAGGAGCATCTTCAATAGCTTGAATACGCTTCTTCTTGGTTTTCCCTTTCATCGAAAGTATGTGCATTATCATAGCTTTTGTTATTTTAATTTGAAATAACTATCTGAAATCTTGAGTGTATATAATATTGTTATAACTATCGAGCATAAAACCTTTTATGTTGTAATGTTCCGATAGTAGATCAATCTTTTTTAAGAATCCTTCTGCCGACTCGTTAAACAGTGCAGTAGAGATCATATCGCCTATCATACAATTGTCGCTGATAATTCCCACCTGCTTGTTTGCCGACGGAAAACCCGTAATAGGATTTAGTATATGTCCATATTCTTTAGCTTCTATACTTACAAACGTTTTGGACTGAGATGATGTCGAATACGCCTGATTTGCAATGTTTAACTTGAATAAAACTTCTTCCGTTTGGGGATGCCTCACCATGACTTGCCATCGTGGGTGCGATTCGTTATTTATTGCCATTATCGTACTGCCTCCGGCATTAACTATCGCATCATTTATATCCAATTCAAGCATTCTTTCAGTCAGACGATCTACAGCATAGGCTTTAATGAACGAGCCTGTAATGATTTCCTGTCCTT
Organism: Dysgonomonas sp. Shenzhen-Wh21; assembly: GCF_043392705.1. Taxonomy (NCBI): domain Bacteria; kingdom Pseudomonadati; phylum Bacteroidota; class Bacteroidia; order Bacteroidales; family Dysgonomonadaceae; genus Dysgonomonas; species Dysgonomonas sp. Shenzhen-Wh21. The sequence continues at coordinate 25,799 of NZ_JAIXHZ010000042.1, read as the reverse complement.
TTTTTATCCTGACTTTTTTTCCATTTATCTCTATGTGCCTATAATCAATCAGCTTTTTTGCATCTTCTATTTCTTTGATTGAGGGTATTTGCCGTTGCTCATCTTTATAGAATCCCCACAGCCTAATAAGTGGCATGACTGTAATGTCATAAGTCCCATTAAAGAAATCTGAGATTGTGATTGCCTGATTTAATATATTTACAGTTTCCTCATCAACATCTACAAAGCTGCCACTGTTCTTATTTATTGTGTCGAAATAAGAACCTGCTTGATACGAATTGTATTTCTTATCCACATGTTCGAGAATCGCAAATAATTCATCAAATATGCTTTCTTCGTAAAAAGCAGATAGCTTGATTTTTATATGCGAATGGAATAAGAATCGGGTCTGGGCTTTGTATAATAATTCCATTTACAGGTTTACTCTGTTCCTGACGACTCTTCGGGTGTTGCTTTTTCTATAACGGTTTGCTTGACTTCCTCTACCTTTTTTTCTTCCGTCTGGTTTTCCTTTTTACTCTCTACAGCTGTTGCTGATTTTTTTGTCTGGGGTGTGGTAGAAGCTTTAGGCTTCACATCTTCTGCTTTTTTCTTATCAGTTGATACTTTGGCCGGAGCAGTTAAACTCTTTACCTCTTCTTTTATCGGCTGCTCTTCGGTTTTGGGTTCGTCTGCAGGGGGTAAGACGATGGGCTGCTCAACTTCTTTTGTATTCTTTTCTTTTTCTTCTTTGGCTTTTTCTTCAGTATTAGCGGCATTTACTTTATAGCCCCAAATTACTAATAGAACTCCAAATAAAAAAAGGCCGGTTTTTTTCAATATCTGAACAATATTATTTATGCCTTTAACTATTTTATAACTTTATACAAAAATAAATTATTAGTCTGATCTGATAAAAAAGATTAACTATTTATAGCATTTATAATATTAAGTACAGAAAAGAGAAAAAATAGTGTATTTTTGTGACGCTGAAATATTAGTACTGTTATGAAAAAAGCTGCAATCTTAACAATTTTCTGTGTCTGTTTTTTATCCGAGATATTTGCTATTTCTCATTCAGACGGTGACGTAAATAAACTGACTTTATCATGTTACTCGTTGAAGAATGAAAAGATAGGCCATTTAGCTTCCGATATCAGTAACTTTATTTTTCGCAGGAAAAACGGATATCTTTGGCCGGTAACCAAAATTTTGTTTTCGAAAGATAAAGGCGTGTTGAAACTGGATATTACAGCTCTCGATAATGAATGGAACAAAATGTATGAGCCGGGAGAAAAAACTTATGGCTACTTCATTATGACGAATCGTATATTTATTATCTCATCTAAAGAAAACGAACAAGTGGACTTTTCCGAATATTTTGATCCTGTAGAAGATGGTGATCGTACATTCGGCAGCTCAAATTCGAAGAAAATAATAAAAAATCCGAAGTGGGTTTATATAATAGACGAAAATTGTACTTTCCCTAAACAATTGCGGGCTGCAAATTTAGAAGCGCTTGGCAGATAAATTAACCTGTTTATAATATTTTATTCTTTTGTTCCGTTCAAGCAAAAGGATTACCAAACTTATTTTTATAGTTCTAATAAACTGAGATAACATGAAATTCAAATTAAGTTTAACCTTTTCCCTTTTTTTATTTTTATATCAAACTGCTAATTCCCAGAATCAGCCACTAAAGGCTTATGGAGCGATACCAACGCAAGATCAGGTCAACTGGCAACAAATGGAATATTATATGTTCACCCATTTTGGCCCTAATACTTTTACCGATGTAGAATGGGGGAATGGAAAAGAAGACCCGAAGGTATTTAATCCTACCAATGTGGACTGTCGTCAATGGGCAGCTACAGCGAAGGCTGCAGGTATGAAAGGTATCATTATCACGGCAAAGCACCACGATGGTTTTTGTTTGTGGCCAAGTAAATATAGTACGCATACAGTAAGAGAAAGCCTTTGGAAAGATGGAAAAGGAGACTTGTTGAAAGAGCTTTCTGAAGCTTGCCGCGAATATGGTTTAAAGTTTGGAGTTTACTTGTCTCCTTGGGATCAAAATCATCCTGCTTATGGAACACCTGAGTATAATCAGGTTTTTGCAAATACATTGAATGAAGTGCTATCAGGATACGGAGAAGTATTTGAGCAGTGGTTTGATGGTGCAAACGGAGAAGGAAAAGACGGTAAAAAACAAGTTTATGATTGGAATTTATTTCACAATACAGTATATAGAAATCAACCTCAAGCTGTAATATTCAGTGATGTAGGCCCCGGCTGTCGCTGGATGGGTAATGAGCAAGGTGTTGCGGGTAAGACTAATTGGTCTACACTCAATATCAAGGGCTATGAACCGGGACGAGGCGCACCGTCTGTAGATATTTTAAATACAGGAGTGCAAGGTGGCGAGGCATGGGTTCCTGCCGAAACGGATGTTTCTATTCGTCCGGGATGGTTTTATAGCCCGTCTACAGACGATAAGGTAAAGTCGGTAGATAAATTGATGGATATATACTATACTTCTGTGGGACGAAATTCTAACTTGTTGTTGAATGTTCCTCCCGATCGCACAGGGCGTATTAATGCCAACGACTCTATTCGTTTGATGGAGTTTCGTAAAGCAAGAGAAGAATCATTTAGTAAAGATTTGATTGAAGGTGCTGAAATAAAAGCAAGTAATGTGAGAGACAACGCTGCCCAATATTCTGTTGCAAACCTGCTTGACGACAACTATAACACGTATTGGGCTACAGACGATAGTGAATTAAATCCGTCTATTGAGATTGATTTGAAACAAGCGAAGACATTCAACCGTTTGGCATTACAAGAATATATCCCATTGGGGCAAAGAGTGGCATCGTTTAGTGTAAAATATTGGGATAACGGAGTTTGGAGAGACTTGACGGATGCTACAACAATAGGCTACAAACGCATTTTGCGTTTCCCTACGATCTCTACTCAAAAACTGAAAATAAGCTTTACTGCTCTTGCTTGTCCGCTAATCAGCAAAGTAAGTTTGTATAATGCTCCCGAATCATTCTCGGCGACAGAAGCAGTAAATAAAGAAAATAATAAGAGCCTTTCTACATCTAAATGGAAATTAGTATCGCCTGTTGCTGATTTGTCGAAGATTACTGATAATGATGATAATACTTCCCTCGAAGTAAAGAAAAAGACTCCGTTGGTAATCGACTTGGGAGAAGCTGAGTTAATCAAAGGTTTCACTTATATTCCTTTCAATAAAGTACAATCATCAAATATTCTCAGATATAATTTTTATATCAGCTTAGATGGTAAAAGCTGGACACAAGTGAAGAAGAATGCTATTTTCAACAATATAGCTAACAATCCGGTAAAACAAGAAGTTACTTTGTTTGCAACGAATTCAGAAAAAGCCCGCTATATAAAATTAGAACCGATAGAGACTGTCGACTCAGGAGATAACTATTTTGTGGCAGGAATAAAACTGTTTTGATTATCTTTACGTTTTAGAAAAACAAGCCAGATAATGAGAAGTATATTATATATAATATTTTGCGCACTGTTTTTTGTCAGCTGTTCGAGTGAAGAGGAAGTGGATGGTGTACTACAGGTAACAAATGTAGACTTGTCTAGCCTCGCCGTGTATGCGGGTTCGGCTACAGGTGGAAAGCAAGTGCAATTTAATGAATTGAGAAGAACTGAGTTGGCCAATTATTTCTTTGAAGGTTCGTATAAATATGATTTATATGATAATATAAGGATTCAATTTGACAATGATAAATTGACCTATGTTGATTCTTTAGGACAAAAAAAAATAGTATCCAGCTATGTTTACGAAAAAGATTCTCTATTTATAAATAAACTTGATACGGTAAACAAGACTTGGCATAAAGTATTTGTGGCTCTTGGTAATGCTGATAACTTATATAGGGTTAAAGCTTTGGTACGTTATCGTAACGAAAGAGGTAATGATACTATACGTTTGTTTAATCAGGCTGTAAGCTTGGAGAAAACGCTCGAAATGAGAGGGCTTTCTTCACTGAGCGAGATGACAGACCCGAAAGATACCCTTGTATGGTGTAATGCAATTTATCAGTTCAAATGATTCCTAAATCTAATTTGACCGTAAGATGATTTTTTCTAAAAAACGATATATACTTTTTGTCTTATCTGCAATTTTGTTGATAGCATGCAGCAACGAAAATAAGACGGATAATATACGATACATTAGTTCCTCTATTACAGACTTTAATATCTATAAAGGTACTGTATCGGGTCCTGATACAGTTCTAACAAAGAGATTTGATCCCGCAACTGTCTTTACTAGTTTCTATGAACAATACCCTACTGATACATATATATTGTTCGATGATGATTTTGTTTATGTAAATCAGGGAGATATAGTCAAAGAACGCAGCCAGTATCGCTTCCAGAATGATACTTTGTTGTATATTACTACAGGAGGCATAGAGCAATACTATGGAAGTGGTAGTAAAAAAAATCTGAGGATAAGACAGCATTATGTAGGATATAAGAGTACAGATAAGAATATTTCACTATTTGAGGGCATACCGACAGAAAAATTCACTTTAGATGATGCTCTTAAAAGTGCCCACAAAACGAGCCTGCCTGTAGGCGATACGATTATGTGGATTACACGAGTATCACACTTTCAATAGGATATAAGTTATAAAAATATGAAAGGCTTGCACACGCAAGCCTTTTTCGTTGAAAGTGTTTTCAATAAAAATACGTACCTTTGCACAAAATTTAGAGTACAATATACAAATATGGGAAATTTAGTAGCTATAGTTGGACGTCCCAACGTGGGTAAGTCAACCCTGTTTAATCGATTGACAGAAAGTCGCCAGGCTATAGTCGATGAAACTTCGGGTACGACCCGTGACCGCCAATACGGAAAAGTAGAGTGGGGTGGTCAGGATTTTTCGCTTGTGGATACAGGTGGATGGGTTGTGAATTCTGAGGATATTTTTGAAAATGAAATAAATAAGCAAGTAGCCATTGCTATAGAAGAAGCTGATGTAATTCTGTTTATGGTGGATGTAATGAACGGACTTACAGATTTGGATTCGAGTGTTGCAAACATGCTTCGCCGCTCAAAGAAACCAATCCTACTTGTCTCCAATAAAGCAGATAATTTTAATTTGCACGCTCAGTCGGCAGAGTTCTATGCTCTCGGCTTAGGAGATCCTATTAATATTTCGGCGATCAACGGTTCGGGAACAGGAGATCTTTTGGATGTGATAATAACCAAGTTTACAAAAAAGGGAGAAGAGGAACATCTCGAAGATATACCACGTATTGCCATTGTTGGGCGACCTAATGCAGGGAAGTCGTCTTTGGTAAATGCCTTGATGGATGAGGAACGTAATATTGTAACCAATATCGCAGGCACAACACGTGATTCGATCTATACACGGTTCGATAAGTTCAATCTGGACTTTTATCTTGTAGATACTGCGGGTATTCGTAAGAAAGGAAAGGTTACCGAAGATTTGGAATACTACTCGGTGATTCGTTCCATAAAAGCGATTGAAAATTCAGACGTTTGTGTTCTGATGCTTGATGCTACGCAAGGGATAGAGAGCCAGGATATGAATATATTTTCTCTTATTCAGAAAAACCGTAAAGGGCTTGTCGTTTGTGTAAACAAATGGGATTTGGTAGAGAATAAGGAACTGGTTGTGATAAAGACTTTCGAAAATGCAATTCGGGAACGTTTAGCTCCTTTCACCGATTTTCCGATCATCTTTGCTTCGGCTATGACCAAACAACGTATTCTGAAAGTGTTAGAAACAGCTAAAGAAGTTTATGGTCGTAGAAAAACTAAGATTCCAACACATAAGCTGAATGAGATATTACTCCCTATCATAGAGCGCACTCCGCCTCCTGCGAATAAAGGAAAATATATCAAGATAAAGTATATTACGCAGTTACCTAATACACATGTTCCTACGTTTGTGTTCTTTTGTAACCTTCCTCAATGGATAAAAGACCCATACAAACGTTTTCTCGAAAATCGTATTCGTGATAATTGGGATTTGTCGGGTACTCCGATCAATATCATTATCAGAGAGAAATAAGATTTATGTATGATAGATAAACTAAATACAAAAAACTTGCAACTACAAAGATTTCTCTTTGTAGTTGTACTTTTTTGTATTGGTGCTACTATTTACTACTTTAACTACTTATTCCCTCTCCATGCCGATGATTGGGCCTATTCATTCAGAGAGGTACTGGTCGATTATGGTTTCCCTTCCAGCAATGAAAAAATAGCGAGTTTTAAAGATATACTCGAATCTCAATATGTCCATTATTTCAATTGGGGTGGACGCTCGGTTGTTCATAGCATTGCTCAATTTCTTCTGTGGATAGGTACACCTTTTAATGATATAATAAATACATTAGCTTATGTAATTCTAATCTGCTCAATGTACTTTATTTGCAATAAAGGTAAGTCAACCAACGCCTTTTTGCTGATACTGATCAGTGCATCTGTCTGGTTTCTTGTACCCCGCTTTACCTCCGATGTGTTTTGGATTACAGGAAGTGCTAACTATCTGTGGGGAACCTTACTCATTATGCTATTTATATATCCCTATGTGTCTTACTTTTTTGATGAGCGTACGGATTATAAACTTTATAAAACTGTATTGTTTTTTTTCGCAGGAATCATTGCCGGATGGACAAATGAATCTACCGCCTCAGTTGCTACATTATTGATTTTTATTTTTTGTATCTATTATAAGAGAAATTTAAAGCTTCCTAAATGGGCAATTGCAGGCTTGATTGGATTATGTCTTGGCTTTGCTCTGATGATTCTCGCACCCGGAAATTATGTTCGTGCGGCACTCGTTGCTAAGCAAAATGTGAGAGATCAGGGATTATCAATATTTGAAACTCTCTGGTCAAACTTATCTGATATGATGTCTATTCGATATTTACCCTATATGCTTCCTGTCTCGCTGCTCTTTTTATTTTTTTTATTTCTCTTTTTCAAGAGCCGAAAAAATATGGAGAAAGATCAATATAAAAAGGTTTTGTTTGCAGCTGTACTATTCTTTGTTGCAGGTCAGCTTTCTTTCTTTATAATGATTGTATCACCTGTTTTCCCTGCTTGGGCTATGTTCGGGCAGATTGTTTTTATAGTTATCGCCATTGGTCTCCTGTATGCGAATATAGAAATAAGGCACACGTTGTTCCACTATGCGAATTTGATAGCGATAATAGCATTGGTTAGTCTATATGGTGTAGATTATTATAGAAAATACCCATCAATGAAGTTAATATCGGATGTCTATCAGGCTCGGGAAGCATCCTTGAAGGAGCAGGTGGCTAATGGAATACAAGATATTGTGTTTACCGACAAGGTTGCTGTTCATAGCAAATTTCACTACGAAGACCTGAGCACAAATCCTGATCAATGGCTGAACAATAAATACGCTTTCTACTATGGTGTAAGGTCGGTAAGAGTCGTAAGGGCAGATTGAGGAGAGAAGGTCGGATACTTATCGTTGATATTATTTAATCGTTTATTGTATTTGAGGTTATATAAAAAAGAAAAGGTTGTCATCACGACAACCAATCTTTATTGTTAACCTTAAAATCTAATACTATGAAAAACACATAATATAAACGCAGGATATGCGTAAATAGTTTATTTACACTGTATTAAAAATAGTAAAATAGTTAAATAATTAGTTAATTGGAACGTCAATGCTTCCTGAAGTCCGCTCTTGTAAAGGATTCTTCAGAAATTATATTTCTACAATTTTACCTAATCTGATGTAACAAATATATCCTTTAACGTCGGTGTAGCCCATTTTACGGATCTGATCGGCATAATATTTCACCTGACGGATATATTTTTTGTCTTCCTTTTCGCCGAATTTATAATCAATTACAATAACCTCCTTGCCCTTTATCATCACACGGTCGGGACGAACAAACTTGCCTTTGGGCTGTAATATTTGTATCTCGTTCAATACCTTGTATTCACCGCTATACCACGGTGCGACCAGAGGATTGGAAAGGTATTCTTCTAGTAGTCCTATTATCTTGCTCTTATCAGTAGCAGTCACTTCTCCCGCAATGTGATATTCTTCTACAGCTTTCTGTACGTCGTCAATTGTTTTTACCTTACTCACTATTTCGTGCATCAGAGTACCATAGTCTCGCTGTCCCGTGTCTGTGAAAAAGTACTTGTTTTTCAACAATAGTTTTACTCTTTTGTCATAAGGAATACTTGATAAGCTATCTACACTGATTTCTTCTACCGATCTGTGTGTAACTTTTTTGATTGGTATATAATTTTCACCTATTTCAAAAGTCGCCGTTTCTTCATCTATGTATTGAGACAAGTCTGTGTAAGCTTGCTTGCCATCACCTACAGAGCCGCTGTTGATTGTAGCCCATACCAAAGACGATATATTATTCACTTCTTCTTTTTTCGGCTTGGGAGCATAAGCTATCAGTTCGTTTTTTGCACGAGTGAAAGCCACGTATAATACATTGATATTGTCGATAAATGCATGAAGCCGCTCATCAAAATATTCGTAAGCAAAAATGGTGTTTTTTAGCTTTTGTGAATATTTTACAGGAACGAGGTGTAGCCTGTTGAACGGTTCTGTCTGTGGGTGACACCATAGTATCGTTGTTAGTTTATGATCTATCTCCCAGTTGCAGAAGGGAATCAGTACAACATTAAAGCCCAGCCCTTTCGACTTGTGTATTGTCATAATCCGTATCGCATCTTGACCATCCGGGGTGAAAATAGTTTTATTTGTACCTGTCTCGTCCCACCACCTCAGGAATGCATCCAGATCGGAAGAGCTGCGAACCGTGAAGTCGAGCACCATGTCCAGAAACGACTGTATATATACTTGCTCATCGTTTTCCATTGCTTCACGAAACAGATTGAAGATCTCTTCTGTCATTTCATACAATGGCAGTTCTCGTATATGGCTCAGCCTGTCCTCTATCTGTTGAGGCAGATCATCTTTTGCCGAGAAGTATTTGAGCAGCGCCTCTTCGGCATTCATTTGCTTGCTGTATTTGAAATATTCGAAAACAGCCAAGGCCTTTAACGATTTATCCAAAGGATTGTGCAAATGCTTTAATAGCGCAATTATAAGTTTGATGCTCTTTGAGTTGCTTACAAACAGCGCTTCATCGGATATAATATCATAACGATATTTTGAACCCGGGTGTAGCTTTTTATATTCCAACAAGCAATTTGCTACATCTGCTCCCTCTTTCTTTGTACGTACCAGTATGGCAATATCTTTGAGGTTGTAACCTCTTTCCTGCAACTGTTCTATCTCGATAGGTAATTGCTCCAATACATAATTCTGCCATATATGCTCGTCAGTATCAATAAACTCTACTCTTACTCGCCCTTCGTTGTTTTTATGGCTTTCGGGTATCTCCTGATACAGTTCGTCGTAAGCTTTTGTTATCCGTGTGAGGAATGGCTTGAGCCTTGCATTATCAAGATCTTGCAATGATTTGTTAAATGTATCTTGCAGCAACGCCGAACCAATAGAAAATACTGCATTGTTGAAAGAAATAACATTGCGGGAGCTGCGCCAGTTAGTATCCAGCGTATCATGTTCTATGCCTTCGGTTCGGAAATCGATATCGAGTTGTTCATCCAGAAGTTTCCAGTCTGAGTTTCTCCAACGATAAATACTTTGTTTTACATCGCCTACTATGTAGTTTTTGTTTCCGCTACCGAGGCTATCTTTTACCAGAGGAAGGAAATTTTGCCACTGCATGCCCGATGTGTCTTGAAACTCGTCGATCATGTAATTGTTGATTCGTTGACCAACTTTTTCGTATATAAACGGAGATTCATTACCCTCTATGATACGGTTTAGCAGTTCGGTCGTATCCGAAATCAACATGATATTATTCTCGGTACTATATTCCCGAATTTTTTTATCTACGTCTCCCAGTATCCCTAATGTGAAGAAGTAGCGGTTTATCTCGTATGCTGTCTGATAGATTAGTGAGTTGTCATAGTGGTTTATAATGTCGCACACACAGATGTTTAGTTCGGGATATACACTTTCTATTTTATCTCGTGTTACTGAACCTGTCGTTTTGGTGTACCATCCACTAAGGTTATCGGCTAACGTGCGGAACGTATCCGTTGGTTCGGCAATCGTTCCGTTAGCCCATTTCAAGAAGTTAAGAAACGGAGAGCGGGTTCCTCCTTTAAAATCTTCACCTTTGAGCTCGAAGCGTGACATTATATTCAAGGCTTTTTCTCCGATCTGCTGCGATGCTTTCTCAAAATCCCTGATAATGGTAAACAGCATATCTTTGTAGTCGGTCATCAGCTGCTTATCTCTGATGTCTGTTTGCACCTGATTGCTGTATGCTTTGTAGCTTTCTTTAAATATTTCGGACGATAGGGATTGTATATCGTTGCGGATATTCCAGGTTTCTCCGTTTTCTACTTTTTCTTCAGAGAAACGAATCAACCAATCCAACAATAATTTATTGTCTGTCTGTTCCAGATCGTACAGCATGGAGTCGATAGCTTCACCGAGTACCTTGTTTGTATCCAGTTCTACATTGTATCCGCCACCTAAGCCTATTTCACGGGTAAAAGCCCGCATTGTTTGTTGGAAGAACTTGTCAATAGTGCTTACCGAAAAAGACGAATAATCGTGCAGGATACGCACCAGTATATCCCGAGCCTCTTTTCTTACCTGTTCTTCGTTGTATTTATATTCTTTCGAGAGAAAACTTATATGATCCGATTCCTTCCCTGTGGCGATATTTGCCAACTCTTCTATTATACGGCTTTTCATCTCGTCTGTAGCCTTATTAGTAAAGGTTACAGCGAGTATATGCCTGTATGCAAAGGGGGACGAGAAAAGCAAATTAAGATACTTCTCTGTCAGGCGGTGTGTTTTTCCCGAGCCGGCAGAGGCTTTATATACGTATAAGCTTATTTCATCATCAAATGATGCGTGATTTGACATACCCTTCTTTTTGGAGTAGTTCTAATACCTTGTTACGGAGATCTCCCTGTACAATTATCTCGTGGTCTTTTGCCGATCCGCCAACACCACATTTTACCTTTAAGAATTTACCCAACTCTTCCAGATCTTCGTTTGTCCCTACAAACCCAGTGATTAGAGTCACCGCTTTTCCTTTGCGGTTGCGCTTATCCAGCTGAATGCGTAATTGCTGTTTCTCTTTCGGGAGGGTGTCTTGTTCCTCTTCCTTGTCTGTATCATATTTGAAGTCCGGATTTGTGGAATACACAACATTCAGACGGTCTTTCCAATCATTCATATCGATGGTATTTGTTCATTACAAAAATACGGATTATTTCAGGTAGATATATAAAACTACCACTTATTCATGTGTATTTTCTTTTCGTCATACTTATCTTTTACCGAATGGTTTCCCATCGGGTAGCCTATTGGTATTACAACCAAAGGTAAAACTTGTGCGGGCATATTCGTATGCTTTATCACTGTTGCCATTCTGTCCCGATAGGGGTAAGCGGCAGTCCACACGCCCCCCAGATCCATCGCTTCGGCAGCTAGAAGAATATTTTCTGTTGCAGCCGAACAATCGAGATACCAGTACGAAGAACGTATAGTATCTCCACAAACAACAATTGCCATTGGCGCTTGAGATAGCATTTTGGCTGTAGGCAGTTCTTCTGCCATTTTATCCAATATAGCCCTGTCATTTATAATCACAAATTCCCACGGACGGGTGTCTTTTCCCGAAGGTGCAGACATGCCGGCCTTTATTAGTGACTGAACATCTTCATCCGAAACAGGTCTGTCTTTGATAAAACTGCGTACACTTTTTCTGTTATAGATTGCAGATAAGGCGGCCTCCTTTTTTGTTATTTGCTTTTCCTTTTTTTGAGAACAACTCATAAAAGTGATACTACAAATAGTTATAAGACCGAAAAGTATATACTTTTTATTCATGTTTGGCAGATGTTTTATTGTTGAAGTATTGCAAAGATATAAATTAATTTTTATGGATTTCAGCGAAAAGAAAAGGCTGAGTAATTACTTTTACTCAGCCTCTTTTATTTATTAAACGGCTTTAGACAATGCCTTGAGCCATTACGGCTTTAGCAACTTTCATAAATCCGGCTATGTTAGCACCTTTTACATAGTTTACATATCCGTCTTTTTCTGTACCGTATTTCACGCAATTTTCGTGAATATTCTGCATAATCCATTTCAGCTTCTTATCAACTTCCTCAGCAGACCAGCTTATGCGCTCCGAGTTTTGTGTCATTTCCAATCCCGAAACAGAAACTCCTCCGGCATTGGCGGCTTTTCCCGGTGCATAGAGTAGTTTCGCTTGTTGGAATACTTCTATAGCCTCAGGTGTAGATGGCATATTAGCTCCTTCCGATATTGCGATAACACCATTTGCTACGAGTTTTTTTGCATCCTCTCCGTTTATTTCATTCTGTGTTGCAGATGGTAATGCGATATCGCCTTTTTCTCCCCAAGGGCGTGCATTCGGAACGTATTTGCAGCCGTATGTTTCTGCATATTCGCTGATGCGGCCTCTGTAAAGCTCTTTCAGCTCTTTTACATACTCCAGTTTCTCGGTTGTTATTCCTTCCGGATCGTAGATGTACCCGTTAGAGTCTGATAATGTAACAGGTATTGCTCCCAGCTCTATCAGTTTTTCGCAAGTATATTGCGCTACATTTCCTGAACCTGAAACAAGACATTTTTTACCTTTTATGTCAATGTTTTTTGTTTTCAACATTTCGAGTAGGAAATATACATTTCCGTAACCTGTAGCCTCCGGGCGAATGAGCGAACCTCCGAATGTAAGCCCTTTACCTGTGAATGTTCCTGTAAATTCACGAGCCAATTTGCGGTACATTCCGAAGAAATAACCTACTTCGCGACCGCCTACGCCTATATCTCCTGCCGGGACGTCTGTGTCAGGGCCAATGTTGCGCCAAAGTTCGAGCATAAAAGCCTGACAGAAGCGCATGATTTCTGCGGTAGATTTCCCTTTGGGACTAAAGTCTGAACCTCCCTTTGCTCCTCCCATAGGAAGCGTAGTAAGTGAGTTTTTAAACGTTTGCTCAAAAGCAAGGAACTTCAATATAGACGGATTTACAGAGGCGTGTAAGCGTAAGCCGCCTTTGTATGGGCCTATGGCATTGCAATGTTGTATGCGGTATCCCATGTTGGTATGTGTGTTGCCTTTGTCGTCAACCCACGTTACACGGAAAGAAAAGATACGATCAGGAATGCATAGTCTTTCTATTAAGTTTGCCTTCTCAAATTCAGGGTGTTGATTGTAAATCTCCTCAATGGATTCTAATACTTCCTGAACAGCCTGAAGATACTCAGGTTCGTTCGGAAATCTGCGTTTTAAGTCTTGTAATACTAATTCTACCTTCATTATAAAAAATGGATTTTGATTTATGGATGCCACAAATATATGAAAAAAATGTCTATTTGTTAAAAAATATAACATAAACGTGACAGTTTTTCAAAATAGAAGGATTGAGATAAATAAATTTACCTCATATAATACCGTCTCGAATGTTTTTAATATTGTTTTTTTCTTATTTTTGTGATGAATAATAAATAAGAATATAAAACAATGACATACTTGATCACAGGCGGAGCCGGATTTATAGGCTCGAATTTTGTGAAACGCATGTTGGCGACACATCCCGAAGCAAAACTCGTTATATTTGATGCACTTACATACGCCGGAAATCTTGGAACTCTGGCTGAGGAGTTGAAAGACTCCCGCGTAACATTCGTAAAGGGAGATATCTGTGATAAAAATATTACGGAGAAAGTTTTTTCGGATCATCAGATAGACTTTGTTGTCAACTTTGCGGCAGAGAGTCATGTTGATAGAAGTATCGAGAATCCTCAATTATTTTTGCAGGTGAATATTCTTGGTACTCAGAATTTATTGGATACTGCAAGAAAATTTTGGACTATAGGCAAAGATGAAAATAATTATCCGATTTGGCGCGAAGGTGTAAAGTTTTTGCAGGTATCTACAGATGAAGTATACGGATCGTTGGGCGAAGAAGGTTACTTTACAGAAGAAACTCCTTTAGATCCCCGTTCTCCTTATAGTGCAGCAAAAACAGGTGGCGACCTGATCGTAAAAGCTTATGGCGAAACCTATAAGATGCCGATTAATATAACCCGTTGTTCGAATAATTACGGACCATTCCATTTCCCTGAAAAGCTTATTCCTCTGATTATACGCAATATTCTGGCAGGACAACAACTTCCGGTATATGGTGATGGTAGCAATGTACGTGATTGGCTATACGTGGACGACCATTGTAAGGCTATCGATATTGTTCTGCACAAAGGACGTGTAGGCGAAGTGTACAATATAGGAGGACATAACGAACGAAAAAATATAGAGATCGTTAAACTGGTAATAAAAACTATACACGATATTATGGAGAAGGAGCCTAAGTATCGTGACGTATTGAAGAAAAAAGACGTGGCTGCTGATGGAAGTATCGATATAAGTTGGATCAACGACAATCTCATCTCTTTTGTGAAAGACCGTCAGGGGCATGATCAACGTTATGCTATCGACCCTACCAAAATATCGAACGAATTGGGATGGTTGCCTGAGACGACCTTCGATAAAGGTATTGTGAAAACAATATATTGGTATCTCGACAATCAAACTTGGGTTGAAGAAGTTACTTCGGGCGACTATATGAAGTATTACGAACAAATGTACGGAAACAGATAAATATATTTCTGATTAATTATTTATGGAGCGCCTAAAATCTATATTGGCAGATAAAGTGCTTGACCTATCCTCAGGAAACGGGGAAGAAGTGAAGGCAAAAATAGAAAAGATACAACGCTTTCGTGATTTTGCGAATGCATTGAAGTCTTTTATGATCAAGTATCCGGCTATAGAAGACGAACTGATATCTATGGTTGAGAGCGGAGACTTTGACACAAAAGTGGCTTCATCTCGTGTGGATACAATTATCCGTCTTGCTGATACCGAAAGGGCGCAAGCCGGTAAGTTTACACCTCAGATTGTTGAACCGATTGGTGTAGAAAATCAATCACCGTTGGATGAAAACGAAGAGTTGGAGACCGAAGACAGCTATATCAATCCTGATGATATTCCGATGGAAATATACGAGGGGGAGGAAGAAGCCTTGGTTCAGACTGAAGATATAGACTTTGAGGAGATCGAATCTATTTCGGAAGAAGTTGAAAAAGGTTACGTTCCTTTTGAAGATGTGAAAAGCGAAGAGGACGAGACCCTCGATATAAGCGAAGAGGAAAAGGCCGCAAAAAGAAAGCAGACAATCCGCAGAGTTTTGCAAATAGTCGGTATTATTCTTGCTGTCATAGCTTTAATCTTTATCATCAAATTCATCATGACCCATTGGCAGACAGTTCTCATTGTTCTTGGAATTCTTGTCGCACTGGGTATATTAATTTTCTGGTTGAAGCGAAAGCGTTGATACCGGATTTATGTAGAATCAATAATTCCTGAAATGGACTATTATAGGCAAACCCAATTAAAAGATTACAATTCATTAAAAACAGAAGCTCAGGCAAAGATTTTTTGCAAGCCCACTACAATCGAAGAGCTTCGCAAGTGTTTATCTGATTACCCGGACGAAAAAAAGCTGATAATAGGTAGCGGTTGCAACCTGTTTTTTACCAAAGACTTTGATGGACTGGTGATTTATCCCCATATCAAAGGGCTTCGTGAAATATCAGACGATGATGACGAAGACGATGATGTGTTTCTGGAAGTCAATGCTTCCGAAAACTGGGATGAACTCGTCGCTTACTGTGTCGAACGTGGTTTCGTAGGGCTCGAAAATCTTTCGCTGATTCCCGGTACAGTAGGTGCAGCACCTATACAAAACATAGGCGCTTATGGGGCTGAAGTAAAAGATGTGATACGTGAAGTTGTTGCAATAGATATGGAAACAGGGAAGATTGTTTCGTTTTCGAACGCTGAATGTGAGTTCGGATATCGTGACAGTATCTTCAAAAGGACAAATAAGTATTTGATCGTATCCGTTGTTATTCACCTGAAACGTTCCTTCGTTTACACCCCCAAGTATGCCGATCTGAATAAAGAACTGGAAGAGATAGAAGAGCCTACAGTTGAGGATGTGCGCAATGCTGTTATACGTGTTCGTCAAAGAAAGCTACCGGATGAAAGGGTACTGCCAAATGCCGGAAGTTTCTTTAAAAATCCGTATATAACAAAAGAGGCTGCGGATAAGATTTTACTGGAATATCCGACTCTGCCTGTTTTTCCATATAAAGATGGGTTGGTAAAAACATCAGCTGCATTTCTTATCGATAAAGCAGGATATAAAGGAAAAAGAATAGGCGACGTAGGTACATATCCCAATCAGCCGCTTATTATAGTCAATTATGGCACAACCGATGGAAACAACATCGTCAGTTTTATGAAAGAAGTGCAGGGGGCAGTGAACGATAAATTTGGTATCGAGCTTGAACCCGAAGTTAGAATTTATTAAAAAATTATATTAGCTAAAAACATGGCATCATTTATAATAGAGGGAGGTTGTCGCTTGAGTGGAGAAATTATTCCACAAGGAGCAAAGAATGAAGCATTACAGGTTATTTGTGCGACATTACTTACCGCAGAGGAAGTTATTATAGAAAATATTCCGGATATTCTGGATGTAAACAACCTGATACGTCTATTGAGCGACATGGGTGTCGAAACCAAAAGGTTGGCAGAAGATACCTGGTCATTCAAGGCCGAAAATGTAAATATAGACTATCTGCAAACACCGGAGTTCTTGAAGAGAAGTGCCTCTCTGCGTGGCTCGGTAATGATCATAGGTCCTCTTGTAGCTCGTTTTGGCAGGGCTATTCTCCCTAAGCCGGGAGGAGACAAAATTGGTCGTCGTCGTCTCGATACTCACTTTGTCGGGATACAAAAACTAGGTGCTGAATTTAATTACAACGACGCAGAACAGATATATAATATATCAGCCGAAAAGCTGAAAGGTACATATATGCTTCTTGATGAGGCTTCTGTTACCGGTACAGCTAATATTGTTATGGCTGCGGTATTAGCCGAAGGCGAAACTACAATCTATAATGCCGCTTGCGAACCATATATACAACAACTTTGCCGTTTGCTTACCAAGATGGGAGCCAAGATAGACGGGCAGGGGTCTAACCTATTGCGTATCGAAGGAGTAACTTCTTTGGGTGCTGCAAAACATCGTATATTGCCTGATATGATCGAGATCGGTAGTTTTATCGGTATGGCAGCTATTACAGGGTCGGAAGTTACAATAAAAGATGTAGCCTACGATGATTTGGGGATCATCCCCGACACATTCAGCCGTTTGGGTATTCAGTTGGAACGCAGAGGAGATGATATATATATTCCTGCACAGAAAGAATATACTATAGATACATTTATCGACGGGTCGATTCTTACTATTGCCGATGCTCCATGGCCGGGGTTGACTCCCGACCTAATCAGTGTGCTTCTTGTTGTGGCTACTCAGGCTAAGGGGAGTGTCTTAATACATCAGAAAATGTTTGAGAGCCGTTTGTTCTTTGTGGATAAACTTATCGATATGGGAGCACAGATCATATTATGCGATCCGCACCGTGCAACAGTAATCGGTACAGGAAAACGTCCTATGCGTTCCACAACGATGACTTCGCCGGATATACGTGCCGGTATAGCTTTGCTTATTGCCGCTATGTGTGCCGATGGAAAAAGTACCATACACAATATAGAGCAGATAGACCGTGGATATCAGAATATCGACGTGCGTCTTAATCAGCTCGGCGCTAATATTATGAGGCTGGACTAGAATATGTTCATTCATTGTTAACTTTATGATAAATAAACTTTTATATATTTTTCTCTTTTGCTTTGTTCCCTCAGCTCTACAAGCCCAAGAGAAGAATGAATTTCTCTTTTTGGGAAACATAACTGTTGGAAAGAGTTTGCCTTCGGATCAGCCGATAGTGGCTCAGACTTATAAGTTTAATGATGAGATATATTCAATGACGTTGGCACCTCGATCTCAAAAAGAAATTATTCTTTTGAGATCCAAAGTTCTTGTGTGTGACTTATCATCTTCTCGTACTCACTTAGAAATCAAATCGCAAGGGGAACCATTTCTGTCTTATAATAATAATGCGTTAATACTGTCTAAGATGAATAGTACCATTATGGCTTCAACAGAGTGCTATTCTCTTCATAATGGTAAAAGGTTGTGGAATAAGGGAAGGAGCCTCAATTCATTTGGTTTCTATACTATTTTTGTTGATAGTAAGTCTCCAACAATAGTAGGTGTGGATTCATATTTCCTTAAAGGAGTAGACGCAATGACAGGAAAAGAAATATGGAAAAAGAATATTAGCAAAAGAGATGCAGGAATACCTTATTATAGACAGATAAATGATTCAACTCTATTAATCATATCAGGGGGACTTCATGCCGTAAATATATATACAGGCAAAGGATGGGATTACGATATAAAAACGTCAGACAACAGTTTTAAGAGAGAAGTTATAAGCTATAGCATCAGCTCGGGAGGAGGTCTTATACCCGCTTTGATTGCTGAATTAGTAAGAGGAACTAAAAAATTAGATTATGGTGATATCAATATAGAGGGTGATATAATCATGTATAATAATGAAACAGAGCTTGTAAAACTATCAGCAACGGATGGGGCTATAATGGAAAAAAGAACAATAACAGCTAATCCTAAGAAAAATAGTAAAGATAGTTTAATAGAGTATTGGTATAAAGATTTGCGGTTTGAGGTGAATGATAATAAAATTTCTGTTTATAACTCCAATTCAGCATTAGTTGCGAATATAGTAAATCTCACAAGATTGATTTTTGCGAATGAGAATTTTATATATCTTGCAAAAGATAAATCAATTTATAAAATAGATATTTCACAATTTAATTAAAAAAACGTTTTAGAGTACGGTATCAATTTTTACACTATGACAGAAAATGAAAAGTATCTCTATGATCATTTCCTTATTAGTATAAAATCAGGATTTGAATCTTTAGAAGATATTATTACAGAGGCTATTGAAGCTGTAGAAGATGAAGGCTGGGAAAGCGAAATCTCTGAAGAGTGGATTCGGGATATTTTTGGCAAGGAGTATGCGAAAAATGAATCTGAAAGTAAAACATGGCAACGCCCTACTGATACGGATAAGCTGCATACCGTTTTCGATAATCTTTGTAAAGAGAAAATTGTAGCATTGCACAATGCCGGATATACACAATCCGAAGCTATATATGATGTGCAGGATGTATGGCAAGACCTGGAAGATAATGGGGTAAAACCTATTGGATATTGTTATTATCACGGGCAGGATTTGGAACGTGTAATACAAACGGGGGTGCTTAGTATCGGCTTCTATGGAGAAAAAGAAAAGAATGACAAGGAAGCTATATTGATAGGTAACAAAATTGTGGCCCAACTCAAGAACCAGGGCTTTACTGTGGAATGGGATGGCTCGGCATCGAAGCGTATCGAGGTTGTTGACTTTAAATGGCAAAATAGATTCACATCCGATGATGAAGTTGCCGAAAAATGGGGATATGATAGAGTCCTCGATTTGATGGAAGAATAAAGAGAAGCGGCTGTAATGAAAAGGGGTTGTCATCCTTTCCATTACAGCCGTTTAATTCTATACTTTTACTTTGCTCTTTCATATTGAAGAGGCCATTTTAGATCATCTCCCAACGATTTTGCCGCATGAAGCGCAAAATAAGGGTCTCTTAATAATTCTCTCCCGATAAAAATAAGATCGGCCTCCTCCTTTTGTAAAATCTCCTCTGCCTGATTCGCTTCAGTAATAAGCCCTACAGCTCCTGTAAGCATTCCTGTTCGGCTTTTTATTTCTTTGGCAAAAGGTACTTGATAATTTTTCCCTACAGGTATTCTTACGTGCGGTAGATTACCTCCGGATGATACATCGATAACATCTACACCTTTATCTTTCAATAACGATGCTAATTGTGTAGACTCTTCCGGATTCCAACCATTGTCTACCCAGTCGGTAGCTGATATTCTTACCCATAACGAGTGATCTTCATCCAATAATAACCGTACAGCGTCCACTATTTTAATTAACAATCGAATTCTATTCTCGAATGTACCACCATACTGATCATTTCTTTGGTTGGTAAGAGGAGATAAAAATTGATGGATAAGGTATCCGTGAGCCGCATGTATCTCTATTATCTTATAACCCGCTGTTATCGAACGTTGCGCAGCGAGCGCGAAATCATATATGATTTTTTCGATCTCAATCTCTGTTAATTCTGCCGGAGTATTATCTGTCTCATAAAAAGAGATAGGGGAGGGTGCTACAGTCTGCCAACTATTTTCACCTTCTTTTATTTGCTCTCCACCTTTCCATCCCAATTCGCAGCTTGCTTTACGCCCGGCATGAGCTAATTGTATTCCCGGTATAGAGCTGTTTTCTTCGATTGCTGCTACTATTTCCTTGAGTTTTGATATATGCTCGTCTTTCCATATACCCAAATCTCCATACGAAATTCGACCTTCGGGACAAACGGCGGTTGCTTCCTGTATAACGGCTGCTACACCGCCTACAGCTCTACTGGTATAATGGACAAAGTGCCAATCGGTAGCGAAACCGTCATGCGCCGAATATTGACACATGGGAGACATGATAATCCTATTTTTGAGAGTAAGATTACGTATCGATAAATTACTAAATAGCTTAGACATATATTATTTGTTTATTATTCCAGTCCTAATGTTTTTATGCTTAAATCTATTTCTCTCGGATCTCCGGTATGCTTTCCAGCTACATCCGAAAGTTTTACGGCTTTCATGAAGTTCGCATCCTTCTTATGTAATTTTACATCCGTTAGTTTAATAACGATATTCAACGCTTTAGATCCTACATCGTTCGAAAAGAATGTACCGATACCATACGTGTCGTGTATACGTCCGGCAACATGATCTTTTATTTCCTTAACTGTTTCTAGGTTTAGCGAATCGCTGAATACTAATGTTTTGGAAGTAGCATCTATGCGGTTTTGTTGATAAAAAGAGATCGCCTTGTCTGCAAAAACAAGAGGGTCTCCGCTATCGTGGCGTACTCCGTCAAATAGTTTAGCCTGTTTGAGGCTGAACGAGTTGAAAAAAGAATCGGTAGTGTATGTATCTGTCAATGCAATGCCCAGACTGCCGTCGTAGACCTCAACCCATGCTTCCAAGCCCTTGATATTTGCCGACCGATAACCGAATATTGCGCCATGAAACATAAACCATTCGTGCGGCATTGTACCAATCGGAATCGTATTGTGTTTCATCGCAAAGTATACATTGCTTGTCCCTTTAAAGTACTTTCCCGAATAGGCCTGAAGTGCTCCGATAACTTTATCTTCTACGTCGAAAGAAAAACGTCTGCGAGTACCAAATTCAGAATAATCGGCCTCCATTTCTTTTAGGGCTTTTGCTTTTATGATTGCATTTTCTTCTACATTCTGAGGGGTCGCCCCTGTCATCTGGAAATAAAGCTCGGAGATAATTGCCAGCAGCGGTACTTCCCAAAGTACAGTTCTGTACCAATAGCCCTCTATTACCACGCTGAGGTCTCCTCCTTCTTGAGTAATGGTCACTTCCTCTGGTTTATATCTGAATCCTTCAAGAAAGTCTACAAATACAGGGTCGAAGAAATAGCATTTGGCTTTTATAAATTTTTTCTCTTCGGCGGTTAATTGCAAGTTAGCCATAGATGCTACTTCTTCTTTCATCCGTTCGGCGAATCCTTCAGGAAATTGAGTCTTTCCTCGGTTCGTAAAAGCATATCTGACGTATGCCCACGGATATAGCTTTTGGATAGCTAACATGACGGAAAATTTATACAGATCGTTGTCTGTAAAATGTTTTATTATCATAATTCTGTGGTGGTGTTAAATTGTATAATTGACAAATATACCTTTTTATATAACAAATAAAGAACGCCGATGTTGTAGAGTTCTGCAACATCGGCTTATTTTTAGTTTTTCTTATTTCGGTTTTAAAGAAAAGATATGTTATTCCAGCTTGTGGATGACAAGTCCTGACCGTAGTTTTGGTTCAAACCATGTTGTTTTTGGTGGCATGATGTTGCCCGTGTCGGCAATGTTCATCAGTTGCTTCATCGTGACAGGGTATAAGGCCAGTGCCAGCTTCATCTCACCGCTATCTACACGTTTTTTCAGTTCGTCCAATCCTCTAATTCCTCCTACGAAATCGATACGCTGATCGGAACGCAAATCCTTTATGCCTAGAATTTCGTCCAATATATACTTCGAAGAGATAGTCACATCCAAGACGCCTATAGGGTCGTTGTCGTCGTAAGTATCTTCTTTTGCAGTCAGGCTATAGCATTTGCTGTCAAGATAGATGGAGAAATTGTGTAAAGCGGTAGGCTTTTCAATGTCAGAACCCTTTTCTTCTACAATAAAATGTGCTTCCAGTTTTTTGAGAAATTCGGAAACACTCAATCCATTCAGGTCTTTTACCAAACGGTTGTAGTCTATTATATTGAGTTGGTTGTCGGGAAAGCAAACAGCCATAAAGTAGTTGTACTCTTCGTCTCCTCTATGATGAGAGTTCAACCTCGCTTTTTCTGCTCCTACAAGTGCTGCCGCTGCTGAGCGATGGTGTCCGTCGGCGATATACAGGTAAGGTATAGTTGCAAATATATCCGTTATTTGTTGTATGTCCTCTTGATCTTTTATTACCCAGAAATGATGCCCTACACCGTCTGTTGCTTCAAAGTCATATTCGGCCGGAGTAGATATTGTGTTTGTTATTATCTTATCCAAGTCTTTATTGTCAGGGTAGGCAAAAAATACTGGTTCTATATTCGCATTATTCACACGTACATGCTTCATGCGGTCTTCTTCTTTATCTCTGCGTGTGAGTTCGTGTTTTTTTATCTTTCCATTCATGTAATCATCTATATGCGAACATACTACCAACCCGTACTGGGTTTTTCCATTCATGGTTTGTGCATATACGTAGTAGTATTCTTCCGGGTCTTGCTCCAGCCAACCTTTTTCCTGAAACTTATTGAAATTCTGTACTGCACGTTGGTATACATCGGGATGATGTTCATCTATTGTTTCCTCAAAATCTATCTCCGGCTTTATGATACGGTAAAGAGATTTTTCGTTGCCTTCTGCTTCGAGCCGAGCTTCCAGAGAGCTTAAAACGTCGTAGGGGCGTGAGGCAATTTGCTCAACAATACTTTTGGGTGGTCTTATTCCTTTAAACGGTTTTATTAGGGCCATGCTGTTTAAATTGAATGGATTATAAGGTTAAAAATCAATTAAGGCAATGCAATCTTATCTTACTTTTTGCTATATGCAAATATATAAAAACAATAGCTAAAAGTATCATAATATGTAAAAAATCCAAATACCCCTGATACAAAAAGCATTTTGCTAGATTCTTGAAATTAAAATCAATAAAAGTCATTCTTAATCACAGTATTTCATATATAATTAGTAATTTTGAAGTCCAAAAATTAATATTGAAGAGTTCTTAATTCCCTAATTTAATATATAAAATGAAGAAATATAATTTTAGTGCAGGGCCATCAATCCTTCTCCAACAGACAATGGAGGAGACAGCAAAAGCTATTCTGGATTTTAATGGTTCTTCTTTTTCTTTAATGGAGGTAAGCCACAGGAGCAAGGATTTTCAGGCTGTAATGGACGAAACAGTTGAACTGTTTAAGGAATTATTAGAAATTCCATCGGGCTACTCGGTGCTTTTCCTTGGAGGAGGTGCAAGTTTGCAATTTTGCATGGTACCTTTTAATTTACTAGAAAGAAAAGCGGCATATTTGAATACGGGGACGTGGGCAAGTAAAGCTCAGAAAGAAGCTAAACTGTTTGGTGAAGTAGTTGAAGTGGCATCATCTAAGGCTGCAAACTATACTTATATCCCAAAAGATTATACAATTCCTACCGATGCGGATTATTTTCACATCACTACCAATAATACGATTTTCGGAACAGAGATACATACCGATCTCGATTCTCCGGTGCCGTTAGTTGCAGATATGTCGTCAGACATTTTCTCTCGTCCGGTAGATATATCAAAATATGCTTTGATATATGGTGGTGCTCAGAAAAATCTGGCTCCATCGGGAGTGACTTTCGTTATCGTAAAAGATGAAATATTAGGAAAGGTAAATCGCCCTATCCCAACAATGTTGGATTATCGTACACATATCGAAAACGGTTCGATGTTCAATACACCTCCTGTTATTCCTGTATATGCTGCAATGCAAACATTGAGATGGCTGAAAGCGAATGGAGGTCTTGATGCAATGTATAAACGCAACAAAGAAAAGGCTGCATTGCTATATGACGAAATCGATCGCAGCTCCGTGTTTAAAGGTACATGTCAGGTTGAAGACCGTTCGTTGATGAATGTATGTTTTGTGATGACTTCCGAATATGAAGGAAATGAAGCTGCATTCTTAGAATTTGCGAAAGAACGTGGATTGTGTGAATTAAAAGGACACCGCTCTGTTGGTGGTTTCCGTGCATCTATTTACAATGCTATGCCTATCGAAGGTGTTCAGGCATTGGTGGATGCAATGAAAGAATTTGAAAAGAAAATAGCTAAATAATGAAAGTACTTATTGCTACAGACAAACCTTTTGCTGCTGAGGCTGTAACTGGAATCAGAGAAGTTGTAGAGAAAGCCGGATTTGAATTGGTTTTGCTCGAAAAGTACACAGAGAAGAAACAATTGTTAGATGCGGTAGCTGATGTTGATGCTGCAATTATTCGTAGCGATATCTTCGATAAGGAAGTGTTAGATGCTGCTAAGAATCTAAAGATTGTTGTACGTGCAGGAGCCGGTTATGATAATATTGATTTGGAAGCTGCTACAGCAAACAATATATGTGTGATGAATACTCCGGGTCAGAATGCGAACGCTGTTGCAGAGTTGGTGTTTGGCCTTGCTGTGTATGCCATCCGCAATTTCTTTAAAGGTACGTCGGGAACAGAGCTTCTAGGTAAAAAACTGGGAATCCATGCTTATGGAAATGTAGGACGCAATGTTGCTCGTATAGCCAAAGGCTTTGGTATGGAAGTTTATGCTTTCGATCCGTTCTTGTCTAAAGAAGCTATCGAAAAAGAAGGCGTAAAAGCTGTTGGTTCTGCTGAGGAATTATACACTACATGCCAGTACGTATCTTTGCATATGCCTGCTACAGACGAAACTGCTAATTCTATTAACTATGCATTGATTAGCAAAATGCCTAAAAATGCATTGCTGCTTAATACTGCTCGTAAAGAAGTAGTAGATGAAGCTTCGATAGTGAAAGTAATGGAAGAACGTAAAGATTTCAAATATGTAACAGATGTACTTCCCGGCAATCATGCTGAAATGACAGAAAAATTTGCAGGAAGATATTTCTCTACACCTAAAAAATCGGGTGCGCAAACCGAAGAGGCAAATATCAATGCCGGTATTGCTGCAGCCAATCAAATAGTAGACTTCATTAAGAACGGTAATGAACGTTTCAGAGTAAATGGAAAGTAAGATAACACCTATCTAACTATACTTTTTTTGAAAGGGGTACTCGCATAGAGTATCCCTTTCTTATTGTTTATGTCCCGTCCTAAAATAGGTTGACAGGATTTATACTAAAATATTATAAGAGCCGATGGATTTATATCCATCGGTTTTTTGATGTATAAGGTTAGGCGTTTTCATGTTT
>NZ_JAIXHZ010000041.1:0-85852 GCF_043392705.1 Dysgonomonas sp. Shenzhen-Wh21 | reverse complement strand
GTATCACAGCTCCTTCGAGACCATCGTATGTCAACGCATAAGAGCCCGCCGCAATAAATCCTACGTGAGACAATGATGCATACGCTAAAAATCTTTTCAAGTCGTCCTGACGCAGCGCCATAATAGCTCCGTATACAACTCCAATGATACAAAGGATCACGATTATTGTCCTAAACTCGTTTGATGCGTAAGGAGTTACGGGCAACTGCCAACGAATAACGCTATATGCTCCCATCTTAGACATAATACCTGCCAGCAACATAGTACCTATTGCCGGTGCTTTCTGATACACATTTGCCTGCCATGTATGGAAAGGGAAAATCGGTATCTTAATAGCATAAGCAAGGAAGAATGCCAAGAATATCCAGATTTGTTCTGTTTGGCTCAGACTCGCATTATAGAATGCTTCGAGCTGAAAGCTTCCCGTTTTTGTATACAGGTATATAATGGCTGCAAGCATAAACAATGATCCGGCAAATGTAAAGAGGAAGAATGTCATCGCTGCCTTACGTCTTTTGATGATCTCGCCGTTACCCCACAATACGATGATAAAATAGATCGGTATAAGAGACATTTCCCAAAACACATAATACAAAAGGGCGTTGCTACTTAAGAATGCGCCTACCATAGCAAAAACCATAAACATGACTAAGCTATACAGCATCTTTTCATTCTTAAATTCGCGCGATTGCGTACCCAGTATAATTATAGGCAGCAGTATCGTCGTCATTAATATCATAGCCATCGACAAGCCGTCGGCCTTTAACGAAAACGAGATATTAGGCTTACTAATCCAGTCTATGCTGAAATTTGCTCCTGCTGCTCCGTATTTAAGACATAACGCTACCGAAAAAATAGCTGCGGCAACACCGAACAACATAGCTACTTTAGAGGCAAATCTATTTCCTGATAAATAAGTAAGAATTGCACCTACCAATAATATGATTAATATAATAGTGATATTCATGTTTCTTTTTTAATTTTTATACAAGAAATAAACAGATGATTAGTGCACTGAATCCTAACACAAAGAAAAACAGATAAAAACCGAGACTTCCATTCTGTAGCCTTCGCGCCGGAACTGTCAACAACTCGACCAAGCCTCCGAAGCTTTTCAGTATATTTTTTAATGCTCTCTCTACTACACTCTCAAAGAAGCCGGCTAAAGCATAAAGAGGTTTTACAAATAGTGCATCGTATATTTCATCAATGTAGAATTTGTTATAAGAAACTTTAGCAAGTCCCGAAATCTCATCATCCTCAGCAGGGACTTCAGATTTCTTTATATACTTAAAATATGCCAATGCAATACCAACGATAGCGATTATAGTAGAAATTACCATTGTCATCACCATCTGGTCTACAGGAGCATGCTCGCCTGTAATACCCGGTAATATTGGCTCTAAGTAAGCGTTCAACCAGCTAAGCCCTCCGAAAGGAATACTGATAAGCCCTCCGAAAAACGCTAAGAAAGCCAATACGATAAGCGGCAGAGTCATACTGCTTGGCGATTCGTGCAAATGATGTTTCTGTTCTTCTGTACCTCTAAACTCTTTGAAGAATGTAAGATATAGCAAACGGAACATATAGAATGCAGTAAGCAAAGATGCTAATGCTGCTAAAATCCATAAGAAGATATTATGCTCGAAAGCTGTCAGCATGATTTCATCTTTGGAGAAGAAACCAGCCAAAGGCGGAATACCTGCAATTGATAACGTAGAGATCAAGAATGTATAATACGTCGTCTTCATCTTATTCTTAAGACCTCCCATCTTGCGCATATCCTGTTCGCCTCCCATAGCATGGATAACCGAACCTGAGCCAAGGAATAAGCAAGCCTTAAAGAATGCGTGTGTAATCACATGAAATACTGCCACGTGATAAGCACCCAGCCCAAGAGCCAAAAACATCAGCCCGAGCTGCGATACTGTAGAGTATGCTAGTACTTTCTTTATATCATTTTGTGTAAGAGCTATAGTTGCAGCAAACAATGCAGTTACAGCACCCACAATAGCAATCAAAGTCTGAATATCGGGAGTCAGGTCGAAAATGAAATTCAACCGTGTCACCATAAATATACCCGCTGTAACCATCGTTGCAGCATGTATCAGTGCCGATACAGGAGTAGGACCTGCCATCGCATCGGGCAACCAAGTATATAAAGGTATCTGTGCACTTTTACCTGTAGCCCCTATAAACAATGCCAATGTGGCAACGCCCAACAGTGGGTCGGGACTGGTAACAAGATCTTTTAGCGAAACGTAGTCCACCGTTTTGAACATATAGCCCAGTGTAAAGATACCGATAAGGAAACCTAAGTCTCCGATACGGTTCATCACAAAGGCTTTCTTTGCCGCATCGTTGTTCTTGTGATTTCTCGACCAAAAACCAATAAGCAGATAAGAACACAAACCTACACCTTCCCAACCGATAAACATAACGAGAAGGTTGCTTCCCGAAACAAGTATCGTCATAAAGAAGATAAATAGATTCAGATATGAAAAATAACGGTCTATATTTTCATCATCGTGCATATACCCCATCGAGTAGATGTGTATCAGCGTACCGATACCTGTCACAAACAACAACCATACTAGAGACAGTTGGTCGAGCGTGAAAGACAGATCAGTTGTAAACTCCCCTAAGGCAATCCATTGAAACAGGTTGACATTAAAAACCTGACCTGTAGAAAGATTCTGGATGAAAAGGTAAAGAGATATTACAAAACTTATAATTACAGCTGTGGTAGCAATAACTCCGGGTAATGTGCGTCCCGTTAGTTTTTTACCAACCAGCAAATTAATTGAGAAACCGATAAACGGACTAAGCAAGAGTATTAATACCAATATTGTTTCCATCCAAATTTATCCTTTTAAGTTTTTCAATTCATCAATATCTATCGTGCCTATGTTTCTGTAGATGGCAACCAAAATAGCCAACCCTACAGCCACCTCAGCCGCAGCTACGGCCAATGAGAATATCACAAACACTTGTCCGCTGGTATCTTGATGATACACAGAAAAAACAGCCAATAACATATTGGCAGAAGCCAGCATCAATTCTACCGACATCAACATCACAATCGTACTCCTACGATACAATATTCCAATTGCACCTACACAAAACAATAGTATGCAGAGGTAGATGTAATTGTCAATTCCTACTTGTTCTAATATATTATTCAGCATAGCTTAAGCTTTTTTCTCTTTTTTAGAAATAAGTACTGCCCCGATCATAGCCGTTATAAGTAATATAGCAGCAAATTCAAATGGCACTAAATACTCGTCAAGCAGCACCTGACCAATAATACTTACCGACTGATAGTCTAATCCCTCGGTTTTGTATGTTTCTATCACAGGCGTAGCCTTCAGAAGCGCAGCCAACAGGACAATTCCCATCAAGCAACTCGAAATTGTAGCCGCCACACGACTGATCACTTTTTTCTTTGGCTCGTGGCTTTCACTCAGGTTCATAAGCATCAGAGTAAATAGCAATAACACCATGATAGCTCCGGCATAAACCACAATATTTATAACCGATAGAAACAAAGCATTCAGCAGCAAAAAGTGCCCCGATATGGAGAAAAAACAGATAATCATATACACTGCACTATGGATAGGATTCTTAGACAATACCGTCAGAAGTCCCGTACCGAGTGTTATGGTTGCCAGAATATAAAAAATTATTGTAATCATATCATTATTTATCTCGTATCTCTATTTAATCATATTTGCGTGCTTTGGCATCCTCTACCGAAATCACGAGTTTATCTTTACCATAGATAAAGTCTTCACGTTCTAATTTCGGCTTCACCAGAAGCTTAGACTTGGTTAAGAAAATAGCTTCTTTCGGACAAGCCTCTTCGCATATTCCACAAAATATACAGCGTAGCATATTTATTTCATATTCCGAAGCATATTTTTCTTCACGGTACAGGTGTTCTTCTCCTTTTTTACGCTCAGCAGCCACCATTGTGATTGCTTCTGCCGGACAAGACAAGGCACACAACCCGCATGCTGTACAGCGTTCGCGCCCCTGATCGTCACGCATCAATACATGCTGCCCACGATATACAGGGCTGAATTCGCGTTGTTGCTCAGGATACTGAACAGTCGCCTTCTTCTTGAAAAAGTGCTTAATTGTAATTATAAGCCCTTTTATCACAGCAGGAAGGTATATCTTTTCTGCGAAGGTCATGTTTTTATCAACAACCTCCGTCTTTCTTCCTGATAATGATATTTTTTCTATTGACATCGCTAATTTCTTATTTTCATTTAAAAATCAGGACAAAAATTCCTACCAAGATGATATTTACTATCGCCAACGGAAACAGCATTTTCCATCCCAGTTTCATCAGTTGGTCGTATCTGAATCTCGGTATTGTCCAGCGCACCCACATATAGAAGAAAATGAAGAATGAGGTTTTGGCTAGAAGTGATAGCACTCCAAGTAGACTAGCTATATTTATACCCCAGTTTTCTGTTACCCAATCTATTCCCGGATAATTGTATCCTCCAAAGAAAAGAACAGAGATAAATGCAGATGAGAAAAACATGCTCGCATATTCGGAGAACATATAGAATCCCATTCCCAACGATGAATATTCGACATGGTGTCCGTTAACCAGTTCCGACTCGCATTCTGCAAGGTCGAAGGGTGTCCGGTTACATTCTGCAAACGAACAAACAAGGAAAATAATAAAGGTCAACGGCTGATAAATCACATTCCATTGCATACCATGCCAGCCACTTTGCTGCTGAGTGATTTCTACCAGACTCAAAGAACCAGTCATCATAATCAGCGCAATAAGAGAAAGCCCCATTGCTATTTCGTACGAAATCATCTGCGCTCCGGCACGGATACTTCCCATCAGGGAATATTTATTATTTGATGCCCATCCTCCGATTACAACACCATATACGCTTGTAGATAATACAGCTACAATATATAGAATAGCCACATTTACATCCCCGATGTAAGGTTTAACCTCTCCATAGCCTGCTATAACAAACTTCTCTGCCCACGGGATCAACGCCCCCCCAAGCAAAGAGACTGTCATGGCAACAGCCGGACCTACAACAAAGAGAATCTTATTCGGCGTATTTGGCATAAGATCTTCTTTGGCAAACAACTTAGCCCCATCGCAAAGAGGCTGTAGCAAACCAAAGATACCTGCACGATTTGGCCCGAGACGATCTTGTAAAAAACCGGCTACCTTACGTTCTGCATAAGTAGAATACAACGCAAAAAGCATTGTGACAGCAAACACAAGAACGATAAGGATCAACTTTTCTAAAATAAGTGCAATCTCCATTATTTTATTTATTCTTTTGTTTTCTTTATAGCTTCCAACTCCTCTGCATCATAGGGAGAATCAGGCATGCTTATTTTCTTCTGATCTTCTTTACGACCTTCCAATACAAGTTCGTCTGTATTTATCTTTACCTTATGTATCGGCTCTGTATAGTTGTTTACATTGATTACAGACGGCTTCTCAAATTTGCGAGGGCCTTCTATAGTCCAGTCTTCAACATTCTTGTGTTCGAAACGACATTCGTTACAAATAAATTCTTCAACCTCGTGCCATTCATCTTTACGAGCTGTCACACGTTGAACTTTGTCGCCAAACATCCATAGCACTACTTTCCCCGAACATTTTGTACAGTGACGATGTGCATTGAATGGTTTGTTGAACCAAACACGAGACTTGAATCGGAATGTTTTATCGGTAAGAGCTCCTACAGGACAAACATCGATCACATTGCCCGAAAAATCGTTATCGATCGCACGTTCTATATATGTAGAAATTTGAGCATGGTCACCCCTTCCCACTACTCCATGAACACGTTCAGGCGTTAGTTGATCAGCCAATTTTACACAACGGTAGCAAAGAATGCAACGATTCATGTGCAACTGTATGTATGGGCCTATATTTTCGGGTTCGAATGTTCTTTTTTCTTCTATATAACGCGACTTGAAGTTATTATTACCATAAGCAAGGTTCTGCAAATCGCACTCTCCCGCCTGATCGCATACCGGACAGTCGAGAGGATGGTTGATCAACAAAAATTCGGTTACAGCCTTTCGTGCCTCCAGAGCTCTTTCGGATGTAGCGCTTTTCACTTCCATACCGTCCTGAACAGCTGTTACGCATGACGGCTGAAGCTTAGGCATAGGACGAGGGTCTCTTTCGCTACCTTTGTTTACCTCCACCAAGCAACAACGACATTTGCCACCGCAGTCTTCCAGCTTAGAGTAATAGCACATTGTAGGAGGAACACTGGCTCCGCCTATCATACGTGCCGCCTGCAACACTGTGGTTCCAGGTTCGACGTCTAAAACATGTCCATCTATTGTAATTTTCATATTGCTTTACTTCAAAAGGTGACGAACTTTTTCCATAGGCTCGTCTACAAAATGATCTCTATTTTTTATCTTTTCAGGGAAGCGTACATGGTATTCGAACTCTTCACGGAAATGGCGTATTGCTGCTGCAACCGGCCATGATGCCGCATCACCAAGAGGACAAATTGTATTGCCTTCAATCTTACTTTGTATGCTCCATAGCAGGTCGATGTCTTCTTCTCTACCTTGTCCTGTTTCGATGCGATGAAGTATTTTATCCATCCATCCTGTACCTTCACGACACGGAGAACATTGCCCACAGCTTTCGTGATGGAAGAAACGAGAAAAATTCCATGTATTACGAACGATACATGCTGTATCATTGTACACGATGAAACCTCCCGATCCGAGAGAAGAGCCGGTAACGAAACCTCCGTCAGCGAGTGATTCATAGCTGATCAAACGATCTTCACCATTTGCTGTTTTAAATATATATTGAGGAGGTAAGATCGGAACCGAACACCCGCCGGGTATTACAGCCTTTAGCGGACGATCGTCTAACATACCACCGCAATATTCGTCTGAATTGAAAAATTCATCGACAGTCAAACCTAATTCTATTTCATATACGCCCGGATTCTTAATATGACCCGAAGCTGACATCAGCTTGGTTCCTGTAGATTTTCCTACACCGATTTTAGCATATTCAGCACCGCCATTGTTTATAATCCACGAAACAGTAGAAATAGACTCCACATTGTTCACCACTGTAGGCTCACCCCACAACCCACTAACAGCAGGGAATGGCGGTTTGATACGTGGATTACCACGCTTACCCTCGAGTGATTCTATCAGGGCTGTTTCTTCTCCGCAAATATATGCTCCTGCTCCGCAATGTACATACAAGTCGAGATTATAGCCTGTACCCAATATATTTTTACCCAGCCAACCATTGGCATAAGCTTCCTTAATTGCTTTTTCTAATATCTTGAATATCCACATATATTCGCCGCGGATATAGATATATGATAAATTAGCTTCTAATGCGTAACTGGAAACAATAGCACCTTCGATTAGCAAATGCGGAATATGATGCATCAAAAAGCGATCTTTGAATGTACCGGGTTCCGATTCATCGGCATTCACAACCAAGTGGCGAGGCTTGCCGGACTTCTTATCAATAAAGCTCCACTTGAGCCCCATCGGGAAACCTGCACCTCCACGGCCTCTTACCCCTGAGGTTTTCACTTCTTCTACAACCTCATCGGGGGTCATCGTTTTCAGTGCTTTCTCCACAGACGCATATCCGCCATTCTTGCGATAAACTTCGTATTCCGCTATTCCCGGAATATCTAATTTCTCTAATAATACTTTTCTAGCCATCGCAATTAATATAGGTTTACTTTTCCTTGTTTACAATCTTCGATCAGTGTATCAATCTTTTCTTTGTTAAGATTTTCATGATAGTTGTCTCCCAACTGAAGCATCGGACCGTAGCCACATGCTCCAAGGCACTCTACCCCTACTACACTGAACATCCCGTCAGGTGTTATTTCACCGGGTTTAACGCCCAGTTTCTGACAGGTATATTCCATCAAGTTTTCGCCACCACGCAAGCCACAACAAGCGGTACGGCAAAACTCAAACATATATTTAGCTACCGGTTTCTGATTGAACATCGAATAAAATGTTACTACTTCATAAACTTCGATAGGTGTAATCTCCAATATCTCAGCTACTTTATCCATCAGTTCGAGGCTCAGCCAATTGTCATGAGCATCCTGTACGGCATGAAGCACGGGTAGTAAAGCAGATTTCTTTTTATCGGCAGGGTAATGGCTCAACAATTCATTGATACGGGCCATCAGGCTCTCCGACATATTTATTACTTGTGTATATTCTTTAGTTTCCATTGACATGATTATGCATCTAATTCTCCGGCAATAACATTAATACTTGAAAGCGTGGCAACAGCATCCGAAAACATCCCGCCTTTTATCATTTCAGGGAACGCCTGATAATAAATAAAGCATGGTCTGCGGAAGTGCACCCTGAAAGGAGCTCGTGAACCATCGGTAATAAGATAAATACCCAGTTCTCCATTAGCACCTTCTACGGCGTGATATACTTCAGCTATAGGAACGGGAACTTCACCCATCACGATCTTGAAGTGTTGGATAAGCTGCTCCATCTGTGTATACACTTCTTCTTTTGGAGGAAGGTAATAGTCAGGCACATCTGCATGGAAGCTTCCATCAGGCATATTATCACGAGCTTGACGAATTATGCTCAAGCTTTCTTTTATCTCTGCTGCACGCACACACCAACGATCATACGTATCGCCGGATGAACCTACAGGTACTTTAAAATCAAAATCTTGGTATGAACTATATGGATTCGCTACACGCACGTCGTAATCGACGCCTGTAGCGCGCAAGTTAGGCCCTGTAAACCCATAATTTATAGCCTTTTCGGCTGATATAGCACCTACACCAACGATACGATCCATAAAGATACGGTTGCGGATAAACAGTCTCTCCAACTGATCCCATGCTTTAGGGAAGCCTTCGATAAACTCATCTAACTTACGCCATGCGGCTTCGCTCCAGTCTCTTTCGAATCCGCCGATACGCCCCATGTTTGTAGTCAAACGTGCACCGCAGATTTCTTCATAAATCTCGTATGCCAACTCTCTGTATTGCATTACATACAAGAAAGGAGTGTACGCACCGAGGTCGACCCCTAAGATAGAGTTACATATCAAATGATCCGTAATACGAGCCAGCTCCATAACAATAACACGCATATATTGCGCACGTTTAGGAACCTCTACACCAAGTGACTTCTCTACAGTCATCCACCATGCCATATTATTCAGAGGGGCAGAACAATAGTTAAGACGATCGGTCAGGGTTGTAATCTGATAGAAAGTGCGGTGTTCTGCAATCTTCTCAAATGCACGGTGAATATAACCGATAGTGGTATCCGCATCCAAAATACGTTCACCATCCATCAGTAATATATTTTGAAACACACCATGAGTAGAAGGGTGAGTTGGCCCGAAGTTAAGAACGGACAACTCTTTATCGTCCCCAAAGGCTTGTTCTTTTATCATTTTCGCAAAGCGATGTTCCGGATTTATTAGTTGATCTGACATTTCCTTACTTTGCTATTTAGTTTGTTCATAATTATTGGGAGTCCTACCAAAGAAGCGGTCATCCTTATCCGTACGTCCGGCATCCTCAAGTGGATGATCTTTACGCATCGGAAACGACACCATTCTCTCATCATTAAGTATACGCTTAAGATTGGGATGTCCTTTGAAAATTACTCCGTAGAAATCATAAGTCTCGCGTTCCATCCAATTGGCTGCAGCAAAAACGTCCACTACAGATTCAACATACGGTCTGTCTCCATCAAGAAATGTTTTCACACGTACACGTACATTGTCGATCCAGTTGTGAAGCAAATAAACAACAGCAAACTGAGCCTTCTTGTCATTATCAGGATAATGCACCCCACATAAGTCTGTCAAGAAGTTGAAACGCAGAGTTTCATCGTCTTTCATAAAACGGATTACTTCTTTGATTACCGCCGGAGCAGCTTCGAAAGTAAAAATATCCCGTTCCATTCTGAAATTCATCACTTCCGTTCCGAATTTCTCGCTCATCTTATTTTCAATAACTGTAGTATCGAGAGCCATTATTCAAATTTATATGATTCAAGAAGCTCCTGATATCTTTCCGAGCCTCTACGAAGAATAGATTCATGTTTTACTAACTCCTGCAATTGCATTACGCCATCCAATATCTGTTCAGGACGTGGAGGGCATCCGGGAACATACACATCTACCGGAATCACCTTATCGATACCTTGCAAAACCGAATATGTATCGAAGATACCTCCCGAAGAAGCACATGCACCTACTGCAATCACCCATTTAGGTTCGGCCATTTGTTCATATACATGGCGAAGGATAGGAGCCATCTTTTTAGAAATAGTCCCCATTACCATTAACATATCTGCCTGACGTGGCGAAAAGCTGTTACGCTCTGCCCCAAAACGTCCCATATCGTACGTAGCAGCCATTGTAGCCATAAACTCAATCCCGCAACAGGATGTAGCAAATGGCAAAGGCCATAGGGAATTGGCACGAGCCAAACCTATGACGTAGTCAAATTTTGTAGCAAAAAATCCATGCCCCCTATATCCATCCGGAGCAGGTACTACATTTATATTAGAAGAATTGCTCATACTTGTTAAATTTTTATCTCTCCCAATCCAAAGCCTTACGTTTGGCTTCGTACAAGAAACCTACCACAATAATTCCGATAAAGATTCCCATCTTGCCAAATCCTTCCCAACTAAGCTCTTTAAAGTTTACAGCCCATGGGTACATAAAAACGATCTCGATGTCGAAAAGAACAAACAAGATCGCAACAAGGAAATATTTAACAGGGAACGGAGAACGAGCATCGCCTATAGGATCGAGACCGCACTCAAAATTTGCATTTTTCCGTGCACTCCTACGACTTGGACCTAACATCTTAGAAATAAATACCGTAGCAAATACAAATATCGCAGAAAACGCGATTTGCATCAGAATAGGTATAAAATCATATATACTTGAATTCATATCCTTAATTTTAACACACTTTGTTTTTACAGATTACAAAGATACTCTATTTATTTCTCAAAAAAGAACAAAATGACTCATATATTTTATCAATAAGTCAATAAACAAATGGCATCAGAAGCCAAAATGCAGCATTTTGTCAAGTGCAGTTTGCAATATTGTCTTTATAGAAAAACATTATTATTGTGAAAAAAATAACATCAATTTAAGAAATAAACTTTTAACATTTAAGACTATTTTAGATCTATTTTATATGTAAGTTTTCTTTTACGAAAATGATTTATTCAAAGCAACAACTCCCATTGCGCTATATACAGAGAGATTGCTTGAATGAGTGCTGCGCAAAGATAGATATAGAGACAATATCAGACAGTTTTCCATAAACAAAAAAAATGTTATAAGACATAGCCATTTTTTAACATAATTAATATTTTATTTCATACATTTACATAATTTATGATCTATCAACATCTCAATAACCAAACAATGAAGACAACTTACTTATTAGCTATAATGCTATGTTTTATTTTTCTGTTTCATGTTCAGGAAAGTCATTCCCAGTCTAAGTATGGCAATGCAACTATGGATGAGCTGAATATGACCGTATACCCGGAGGACACAACAGCCTCGGCAGTTATCCTACTCAAAAAAGGGGACTTAAGGTTTATCTTTAGCGAACTGTATGGATTTCAGTTTGAATACGCCATACAAGTTAAGATAAAAATATTGAAGACAGAAGGACTTGATTGGTGTAACCAAGAAATCTCATACTACGAAACCAATAGATCAACGAAAGAGCAAATCAATGGTTTATCGGGCACAACATACAATCTTGAAGATGGAAAAATCACAAAAACAAAGCTTGCGAAGGAATTCATTACCGATGAGGACATTGACAACACATTGAAAGTAAAGAAATTCTCTATGCCTGCAGCAAAAGTAGGATCTGTGATCGAGTATAAATATACAATCGTATCCGACTACTATTATAACTTAAGAGACTTCCGATTCCAAGAGTCTATCCCTATTGCTTATGTGAACTTTGAGGCTAAAATTCCGGAATACTTCCGATACAACATCAACTATCAGGGATATGCCAACTTAAAGTCTAGCAAAGAGCCGGACAATGAATCTTTCCACATAAGATATAAAGACGACTACGGACGTTTACAAGCAACGACCGTAAGATGTAATGCAGAAACATTGAAAAGCGAAGGCTTCAATATTCCGGCAATGAAAAGAGAAGCATATCTGTGGACTATAAATGATTATATAACACAAGTATCCTTTGAGCTAAAAAGCATACAGATGCCCTACAGCATGACCGAAAATAAATCTAGTTCATGGGAGTCTATAGATAAGGATATCCTTTCGAGCTCTCTTGGAAGCAACATGAAAAAGGCGGATCTCTTTAAAGAAGAAATAGCTAAAGGAGAGACTACCCTTAAACGGGCAAAAGAAATACAGGATATGGTTAAATATCGGGTGAAATGGAATGACAAGAGAGCTATCGTTCCGGGCAACCTAAAAGATGCTCTCAAAAATGGAATAGGCAGTAGTGCTGATGTAAACTTTTTACTCATAAATGCACTAAAAGCAGGAGGATTTGACGCATACCCTGTTATACTCAGTACCAGAACAAACGGAAGATTGCCAATATCTCATCCTAGTATAACGGCATTTAATTATGTAATTACAGCACTGAAGATAGATTCACTTATGTACTATACCGATGCTTCTGCTAAATATGGAGACTGGAACTTACTGCCTGAAAAGTGTATGGTTCCTCAGGCACGTATAATGAGTGAGAGTGGCGGCAGATGGGTTAATCTTAGCAATGTTTCGAATGGCTCTGCATTAAAAACAGCAAAATTCACATTCAATGACTCCAAATATATAGGAACCATAACAGATACCAGAAAAGGTAATGCCGCCTATGATATGAAAGTATCCTATTATAACCACAAGAACAAGGAAGACTTCATTGAATCATTAGCAAAGAGGACAAATTGTAAGATCGACAGTTTTTCAGTTTCAGCTATCGATGACACTTCAGCTCCTATAAAGATGGAATATACACAGGTTGCAGACGCCAGCTTAGGAGATGATTTCTTATATATAAATCCGATGATAGAAAAACACATTGCCGAAAATCCTTTTCAAAGAGAGAAAAGAGAATATCCTGTAGAATTCGATTATTTGACAAATTACCTCCAAGTTGTAGATATAGAAATACCTGAAGGGTATGTAGTAGACGAGTTGCCTCAGGCTGCAAAATTAGTATTAAATGATAACGATATCGTTTTGACATATCGTCTGGCTCAGGCCGGAAATGCAATTAAATTGCATTATCAATTCCAATTAAAGAAATTAACGTTCTTGCCTGAAGAGTACGAGTCATTAAAAGACTTTTATGCTAAAATTGTAGCTAAAAACAGCGAGCAGATCGTTCTGAAAAAGGCCTCTGCAATTTAAAATGCTTGTCTCAATATGAATATCAGATATATATTTGCATGTGTTCTCTTATTTATTCTATCCCAAACGCAAGCCTATGGGCAATTTGTTATACAAAAGGTTGATAGTTTGCGAGAGAACGCATGTGCCATCGTAGATAATTATTCTGCAGTATTTAGTCAAACTGATTTGAATAATGCAACACTGTCAGTGAATAAGGTAATAACTATCCTAAATGAACAGGGAGAGGAGTATGGTTATTTCAACGAAACCTATGATAAATTCAGGGAGCTGAAAGATTTCTCGGGTATAATAAAAAATATGTCGGGGACAGTAGTCAAGAAAATAGGAAAAAAAGACTTGATATCCTCATCCTTATCTGAACATTTGAGTACCGACGATTACTCTATGTTCTATGAATATAAGAACCCTACATACCCTTATACTATAGAGTATACCTATCAGGAAAAATGGAAGAATGGTGTTTTATGCTATCCGGCTTTCGCACCTATCAATGGAAGTCTGTTATCGCTAAAACGAGCTAGCTATAAGATTGAACTCCCAACAGGAATGAATCTTCGCTACCATACTAATTATTCTTGTAATATCAAAGATGAAACTGTAGGCAATAAGCATATATATTCGCTATCTCTCGAAAACATGAAAGCTATCGACAGGGAACCTTACGCCCCTCCATTCCGCGAAATAGTACCAAGAGTATTGTTAATGCCGAATGATTTCTGCTACGATTCAACCTGTGGCAATTTGTCTAACTGGGAAAATCACGGCAAATGGGTATCAAGCTTGTTAACCGGAAAAGATATTCTTCCTGCCGATTTTGTGATTAAAATAAAAGATCTCACAAAAGATGCAAAAAACGATAGAGAAAAGGTAGCTATTCTTTATCAATATCTACAGAATAACACAAGATATGTCAGCATACAATTGGGTATAGGAGGCTATCAGCCTATCGATGCAACATCTGTAAGTAAAAGTGGGTTTGGCGACTGTAAAGGCCTAACCAATTTAATGATGGCCATGCTGAAAGCCGTTGATATACCTTCCAATTACAGCATAGTAAGTATGAAAGAGAAGGATATACTACCTGATTTTCCTAACTTTAATCAGTTTGACCATGCTATTCTACTGGTTCCACTCAAAAACGATAGTATTTGGCTGGAATGTACAAGCCAGACGCTCCCCTTTGGATATATACATAATAAAATTGCAGGCCATAATAGCCTTATTATAACGAATGAAGGGGGCAAAATGTGTCGTTTACCCCAATATAAAGACGATCAAAATTATCAGGTATCGAAGCTAGACATAAATATATCCGAAAACGGTACAGCAAAAGGAAAAATGCAGTTTACTGAACATTTACATTTGTACGACAAGTTTTTTTATTGGATGACATCTAAAGACAGAGAAAAAGAGATGAACTACATCAATACGAATGTGAATATGCCAAAAGTAAAGATTTCTCAAATAGAAGTATCTGAGCATAAATCGTCGTTACCATCATGTACATTGTCTGCGAATTTCGAAGCTGAAGACTTTGTGAACAAAACCGGCACCCGATTATTTGCATCTGTATGCCCTTTGAGAAAAGGTAATTATAATATATTTACATCTTCTACACGGAAACAGGACATCGTAATAGAAAATGGATATTCTGATTGCGATTCTATCACATTCAATATTCCTGAAACATATACGATTGAGTCATTACCTAAGGACATCTCGATAGAGACTCCATTTGGGAAGCTAAAGACACAATGCAAGGTGGAAGATCATAAAATTACATATATACAGAATATAGATATTTTTACAGGGAGGTATGACAAATCGAGCTACAACGAAATCAAATCCTTTTTCTCAGAAATAAATTCAGCAATAAAGAGAAAACTCGTATTAAAGAAGATCTGATAAAATAGGAATAAGAATAAGTTAATACCAAATAGAATAAAGCTGGGAGCTACTAGATAGCTTCCAGCTTTATCTTTTAATAACACATTTTAGCACACCGATTGACTTTAACAAATGCTTTATACTTACGTGAATTAGAGAATACATAACAATGTTCAATCAGTCAGTATATCTTAGGCATATCATTATCTAAAGTCTTTCTTTTATTGTGCATTGTATCAATATGAAACAAAAAAAGAGTGGAGATATACTCCACTCTTTCCTATTCTTATATTTTCGTTAGCCGAAATTATTCAGCAAAGAAGATAGCAACACGGTTCCATGCATTTTCTGCATATGGTTGTTCTGTGTCACCTTTCCATTCAACTTTAACGCGGTTGCTGTTGATGTTGTATTTGTTGATCAACGCATTAGCAACATTCTTAGCACGTTTTTCAGAAAGTTTCATGTTGATAGAAGCTGTACCAGTTTTCTTATCAGCATAACCTACAATCTTAACATTTTTGCTAGGATTATCTTGTAGATATTTAGCTGTGTTGTAGATGCTAACTTCTTGGTTTTTGTCAATAACTGCACTACCAAGACGGAAAAATACTACGTTAGAAACGAAGTTTTTAACCTCAGCTGGTTTAACTTCTGGACATTTTGGACAATCTGGACATTTTGGAGCTTCAACTTTTCTGTTTTTCAAAGCTTCATTTTCTTGACGCAGTTTGTTGATTTGACCGTTTAAATCATCAAGAAGACCTTGATCCATCAACAATGCTTCAGAGAAGTCATTTCTTTTACCAATTTTGAAGTTAAATCCTACGAATGCAGATAGCATGCCATCCCATTCCCAGTCTCCACCGCCCATACGGTCGAAAGACTCTTGAACCATGTTTCCAGCTATTTCTACGAATAGAGAAGCTCTGTTAGACAGACGGAAATTGTTGATAATACCGGCATTCCATGTAGCAGAGTTGTTCTTGATAGATTTCCAATCTTCGTCAAATCCATGAACAAATCCTATACCAACATAAGGTATAAAGCTGTAGAAGCGATTTTCGTTATAATGTCCTAAATAATTAGAAACATTAAATAATAGGTCAACGTTAGCACCTAAATAATGAGGATGATTCATCACCTTTGCATCATTTTGAAATGTGTGGTAACCACCACCATTAAATTTCAAACGTGCTCCGAAATAAGGATTATACCATTTACCTACGAAAACAGTTGGAGCTAGGTTAAGGCGGTTAGTGAATTTAGCATCATTTGCGTTATCATTAAGATACATTGTTGCTCCACCACCAATTCCTACGAACCAGTTATCCCAAAAACCGTTACGCGCAAAAGTTGCATTGCGACCAACTTTAGTACTAAATCCACTATCTTGAGCAGAAATAGCCATAGCCGCAAAAACTAAAACTAAAAGTAAACTTACTTTTTTCATAATCAATCTTTTAAATTATAATTAAACACTCTTTTTTTAATTTAATATATTATACTCAGTATACCAAGCATACATCAACTTCAAGCCATCTTCTATTTCAACTTGATGTTGCCAGCCCAAAGAATTAAGTTTTGATACATCTGATAATTTTCTCATCGTTCCATCTGGCTTATCTGTATTAAACCACAAACTTCCGGAGAATTCGACTATTTCTTTTACAAGGTTTGCAACATCTTTTATAGATATTTCAATACCGGTTCCAATATTAATGTGTGTGTTCTTTATCTCCCTTCCATGTATAACATCAACTAAGTCAAAAAAGTTTACAGACTCCATCA
This sequence comes from Dysgonomonas sp. Shenzhen-Wh21, assembly GCF_043392705.1. Taxonomy (NCBI): domain Bacteria; kingdom Pseudomonadati; phylum Bacteroidota; class Bacteroidia; order Bacteroidales; family Dysgonomonadaceae; genus Dysgonomonas; species Dysgonomonas sp. Shenzhen-Wh21. The sequence continues at coordinate 68,715 of NZ_JAIXHZ010000041.1, read as the reverse complement.
CAAAAACAGTGGCATCACCCATTTCCTGACTCCACAGGAATTCTCTCATCGGTTTTCCTGACCCCCAAAGTTCGACCTGAACAACATCTCCAACTTTTCTTATACCATACTTAGCTAGTATTTCTAGTATTTCTGTTTTAGATGAGGTTCCAGATATTCCCTCTATCGGCCTAACATTCAAGTCCAGCTCTATAATATCCCAAGCATTATTTTCTAAGCATTTCCCCAAATGTACTTTTCTTAGAATTGCTGGCAATACATGAGATGTTTCAAGATTAAAATTATCATTCAAACCATATAGGTTTGTTGGCATTACCGCTATAAAATTCGTTCCATACTGTATATTATAGCTCTCACACATCTTCAAACCGGCTATTTTAGCTATTGCATACGGTTCATTTGTGTATTCCAAAGGGCCTGTCAACAGTGTATCTTCCGTCATTGGCTGAGGTGCTTCTTTGGGATAAATACAAGAACTACCTAAAAACACTAATTTTTTAACATTATTCAGATATGATTGATGAATTACATTGTTCTGGATCATCAAATTTTCATAAATGAATTGCCCGCGATATGTATTATTGGCAATAATACCTCCTACTTTAGCCGCCGCTAAAAAAACATATTCAGGCTTTTCCTTTGTAAAAAATTCGGATACAGCTTTTTGATCTGTAAGATCTAATTCTTGATGCGTTCTTAAGACAAAATTTGTGTATCCTTTGCTTACAAGACTTTTAAGAATTGCAGAACCAACCAAGCCTCTATGGCCGGCTACATATATTTTAGCATTCTTTTCTATCATCTATATTTTCTTACTTTTATTCAAAGTAATTCAAAATTCTATATCCTCCATTTTTGAGGTACTCTTCTTTCTTCATCAGCTCAACATCATGAACAACCATATCCTGACATAAAGCTTTAAGATCGTATGTAGGCTCCCAGCCTAATTTAGTCCTGGCCTTTGTATTGTCACCAATGAGAATATCAACTTCGGTCGGACGAAAGTATGCAGGATCTACACCTACAACAGATTGCCCTATTCTCTTAATGAAGCCTTCGAGATATTCGGCTCCAACTATTTTAGAGAATTTATTCTCATCAACACCTACAATATAGCCTTCTTCCTTTTCATCTTCACCTCTAAATTCAACATCTACCCCGACCTCTATAAATGACATTTTGATAAAGTCACGAATAGTAGTTGTGACGCCTGTAGAGATAACATAATCATCAGCAGTATCTTGTTGAAGAATAAGATACATAGCCTTAATATAATCTTTGGCATGTCCCCAATCTCGTTTACTGGAAAGATTTCCCATATAAACCTTATCTTGAAGTCCTAGCACTATACGTGCAACTGCACGTGTCACCTTTCTTGTAACAAACGTTTCCCCCCTCAATGGTGATTCATGATTGAACAAGATGCCATTGCTGGCATGCATACCATAAGCCTCCCTATAATTAACCGTAATCCAATATGCATACATTTTAGCGACAGCGTATGGACTTCTCGGATAAAATGGTGTTGTTTCTTTTTGAGGTATCTCTTGCACTAAACCATAAAGCTCGGATGTTGAAGCCTGATATATCCTTGTTTTATTTACCAAATTAAGAAGACGAACAGCCTCTAATATACGAAGAGTACCTATTCCGTCTGCATTTGCTGTATATTCAGGGATATCAAAACTAACCTTAACATGGCTCATTGCCGCAAGATTATATATTTCATCGGGCTGTACATCGCCAATTAGTCGTGTCAGATTCATACTATCTGTCATATCACCATAATGAAGAATCATATTTCTATCTTCAAGATGAGGATCTTGATATAAATGGTCTATACGATCTGTGTTAAACATGGAAGATCTTCTTTTAAGTCCATGTACTGTATAGCCCTTTTTTATCAAGTATTCTGACAAATAAGCTCCATCTTGTCCTGTAACGCCTGTGATGAGTGCTACTTTACCCATATAGTTTACTTAATAAAAAAATCTTTATTAAGATTTATGTTAATGATCAATTTTATACTTAACCTTTCCCAATTATTGTATCTTTTAACGAATACGAATAATCAGTTCAAGCAACAAAGATATATTTTTTTTAACTAAAACAAATAAAAAAGACCTTAAATTAGAGATTACATATTGATTTTCTCTCATTTTTTGACGTATAAGTCTCTAATCCTGAAATTTGCAAAAAGCATTTTTTTAACTATTTTATTTATCATACACTCCAATCCTTCAGATCGGCAGGTATTTCAACAATACTCTTGAGTATAATATAGTTATATAAAATTTGGATCTTGTATCAACTTTACTATTATAATAATGGAGAGAACAAGCGCATGACAGACTCTTTAAATTTTTCAATCCGTGACCTTTGATCCCATTCTTCCACAAGCAACTGTGTTGAGCTCTCCATATCTTTCAAGAATATCTCCTGGGCTTTGCGGCAAGTCTCTTCGCTATATATAAAAGCATCAATTTCGAAATTATGTTCGAAACTACGCATATCCATATTGGCCGAACCTGTTATAGTAAGAGAGTTGTCTACCGTCATTAGCTTGGAGTGAAGAAATCCGGCTTCGAAAAAATAGACACTTACTTTGGCATCCAAAACTTCTTTCAGAAAAGACATAGATGCAATATGCACAAATGTGGTATCTGAATGGCGAGGCAACATCAAGCGTACATCCACACCTCGCATTGCCGCCATTTGTATAACCTGCATCAATGAGTCGGTAGGAATAAAATAAGGGGTCTGTATATAAACACTTTCTTTGGCATTGGAAATAGCTTGCAGAATACCTAAGTGTATATCTTTAAATTGTCCTACCGGTCCACTTGTAACCAGCTGAATCATATTATCTCCCTCTGTGTCGAGTATCGGATAATAAGCATCTGATGCTAGAAATTCTTTACGAGACGAATACCAGTCGATAAGAAAAGATGTCTGTAATCCTGCCACAGCCTTGCCTTCTATTTTAACATGGCTGTCACGCCAAATTCCAGTTCCTACACCGTTGATATATCGATCTGCAACATTCATTCCACCAACAAAACCAACTTTGCCATCAATGACTACAATTTTTCTGTGATTCCGATAATTCACTCTGCTTGTCAGGAATTTGAATGCCACCTTCAAGAATGGTTGAACTTCAACGCCTCCGGCTTGCATATCTTTGAAGAAGCTACGTTTTGCTTTCCAAGAGCCAACATCATCATAAATAAGACGCACCTCAACACCGTCCGCTGCTTTACGAAGCAATATATCTCGGGTTTTGCACCCTATCTCATCATCTAAGAAGATATAGTATTGAATATGTATATGCTTTTCCGCTTTCTCAAGCTCCTCGAACAAAGCCTCAAACTTATCGGGTCCTGAAGAATAGAAAGTGACACTACTACCTCCATATAAGGGAGTGCCCTTCAAACGATTTAACAAATTCACCAACCCTTTATACTCGACTGGTGGATTCAACGTTTCCAACAACTCTCGCCTACCAATAGACCGGCGATTGAGTTTCTTGTACATCTTATGGGATATCAGACGCTGCTTGCGATTATCTTCGCCAAAGAAATAGTATATGATAAGACCGACCAAAGGAAGCAACAACAGAATAAGCACCCAAGAAATCGTTTTCAAGGGGTTCCTATTCTCCGAGATAATCACAACCATCGTACCCAAAGCCGTAACCACATAAAGTATCTGGAAAAGAAGGATAAGATGATCTGTTGCTTGCGCTGCTACATCCATACGCAAATAATATACATTTTTTTCAAAGTTATAACAAATTTAAACTCAAGCTCTTTTTTTATCAAATAATTCGAAGGACTTACCTCCACTATCTGATATTTTCTTGAAAAAGCTCTTGTATGAATGATTGTAAAGATGTCATTTGTGTTAATATCGAATATCTATTTTTCTTTTCTATCGATAAGATAACAAATAATAGCCCCAACAGTATAGCATAAAATATCGCCCCAGGAAAATGATGTCCCTAAAACAATCCTCATTACTTTATAATCTTGAAGGCCCAGTACTTCTACCATCTTGAAGTATTGACCGACCTCTACCATATAGGCGAAAAAGAGCACACCCAAAGCTAAATACAAAGGCTTTATCCGGACAAATGACTTTACAAAATAATAGATCAATATAACAACTAAGATATCACCTCCATAAGGACGGATAAAAGCATCATCTACAAATTTAGCGATGAGGACTTCTATGAAAAAGATAATAATAAATATCAAGAATGACGATCGATCAAATCTCCACCTCATATCTATTTCCTATATTTTTCTTCAATATCCTCTTGCATCATACTCATGTATGACTTGTAGCGGCTCTCGCTTATATAGTGATTTTCTACAGCATCACGCACTGCACATCCGGGTTCATTTATATGAATGCAGTTATTGTAACGACAGTCTTTAGACGCCTTAAAGATCTCGGGAAAGAAGTGAAATATTTCATTCTTCTCCATATCCACAGTACCAAAGCCTTTGATACCGGGAGTATCTATAATAAATCCCCCCTGTGGCAATTCTATCATTTCCGAAAAAGTGGTTGTATGCATTCCTTTGCCATGATAACCGGATATTGCACCCGTCTTTAGATGAACATCAGGTACAAGCGCATTGATAAGAGTAGACTTTCCGACGCCTGAGTGACCCGAAAACAAGGTAGTTTTGTTCTTTATTCTCTCTTGTAAAATTTCTAATCCTGTATTATGTAAAGCCGATATCTTAATGCTTGGGTAACCAATATAATCATAAAGGCTAATAAGAGCATCCATGTATTCTATCTCCTCTTCTGCGTATAGATCCGTCTTGTTGAAAATAAGATTTACCGGCACACGATACGCTTCGGCTGCAGCCAAAAAGCGGTCAATAAAAATAGTAGAGGTTACCGGATGATTGATCGTTACAATCAAAAAACACAGATCGATATTAGCGGCCAAAATGTGCGATTGTTTCGATAAATTAGACGAACGGCGTATAATATAATTCTTACGGTCTTCGATCTGCGTTATCAGAGCAGTGCCTTCATTGTTTGGTACAATGGTTACTCTGTCTCCTACAGCAATGGGATTGGTGCTACGTATATCTTTAAGACGAAAGTTTCCTTTTACCTTACATTCAACGTCGCTGCCGTCATCGGTACGAACCAAATACCAACTACCCGTATTTTTTATTACAAGACCATTCATCAATCAATCCTTTAAAATGCAAATGTGCCAATGTGCCGATACTGTAAAGCGATCAGCATATTGGCATATTCTATTTTCGGTATATTTCGTTATACAGTTAAAATCTCTTTTTCTTTAAGAGCAAACAGGTCGTCTATCTTTTTGATATACTTATCATGAAGCTTTTGCATTTCGTTTTCACCATCTTTGGCTACGTCTTCCGCCAAGCCTTCTTTCACTGATTTTTTGATCGTATCAATTGCATCACGACGAGCATTACGCACACTTACCTTAGCATCCTCAGCTTCTTGTTTGGCTTGTTTTACCAAGAGCTTACGACGTTCTTCTGTCAACGGAGGGATAGAAAGACGTATCACTTCACCGTTATTATCGGGTGTGATACCCACATCAGAGTTCAGAATGGCTTTTTCTACCTCTTTCAGCATTTGTTTTTCCCAAGGTTGAACGATGATAGTTCTAGCGTCAGGTGTATTGATAGCCGCCACACCACTTAGCGGGGTAATTGATCCGTAATACTCAAGTTTTATACCATCAAGAATATGCGGATTGGCTTTTCCGGCACGAATACGAGATAACGTCTCGTCCAGAAACTCTACAGAGGCCGACATCTTAGCATCCGCCTTTTGTTCGATTTGTTTTAGGTCTGCTGCCATAAATATATATTTTTTGTTTTCAATATTTTAAGATTAAATAAATCTACTTACACTCTACTCGGCAATTGGGTAAGACCAATAATAAGTTGCCCTATCCCTGCCAAAATTAGTAAAGAAGTAAGCAAGGTATGTGCAGTAATGGTAATAAACGCACCTACAGCACAAACCAAACAGCCCATAAAGATATTTCTTCGTGCTGTTTTCATATTTTCTTTATCTACCTGATGTATAATCAGGCTGTATATTTGATTAGAAAAAGAGAAAATCCCGAAAAGGTGAAGATCTTTCTAATCGAACGAGGGCTTAACGAAGAAGATGCTTATATCTTACTCGACCAGATTATACAACTGATCTTCAACTACTACTTTCCCTCTGTTATGCATGTACATATGTACCTATTTTTTCACCTTTAATTAGCTTCTCTAAATTGCCCGGAGTATCCATATCGAAGACAACGATAGGCAAATTATTCTCCTTACACATCACTGTTGCCGTCATATCCATAACTTTCAGTCCCCGCTTGTAAACCTCATCGTAAGAGATGGAATCAAACTTAACGGCTGTAGGGTCTTTTTCGGGATCGGCAGTATAAACTCCGTCTACACGTGTACCTTTTAGCATCACGTCGGCTTCTATTTCTATTCCCCTCAGCGAAGAGCCGGTATCTGTTGTAAAAAATGGATTGCCTGTTCCGCAAGAAAGGATAACAACTTCACTATTTTCCATAGCCTCTATTGCTTTCCATTTGCTGTAGATTTCTCCTATAGGTTCCATCCTGATAGCTGTAAGTACTCTCGACTTCTGACCTATTGCAGTAAGAGCCGAACTAAGAGCCAAACTGTTTATCACAGTGGCCAACATACCCATCTGGTCTCCTTTTACCCTGTCGAACCCTTCGGAAGCTCCGCTCAGACCTCGAAAAATATTTCCTCCTCCAATAACAATACTTATCTGTACACCCATATCGGCTACAGCCTTTATTTGCGTGGCATATTCATTCAATCGGTTTACATCTATGCCATATTGCTGTTCTCCCATGAGGGATTCACCGCTCAGTTTTAGGAGGATTCTGTTATATTTTACCATTTCTGCTTTTATATTAGTGCAAATCTAGTATAATTTGTGAAATTATAAAAGTCAAACTTTACGAATTGATTTTTATTATAATTTAAAAGTTCTGATATAAGAGCATTTAGTTATTTTTACACATCTAAATAAATTTATTATGATCACTCACAGCTGGCTCTTATTTGTCCTCGCACTATTACTTGGATTCATTACGTTCGTAATCATATTATGGACTATTATCAAATGGAAACATAACAAGGATCGGAACATAGGCTGCGGATTAACTTTTTTATTCTCTATGTTAACTATAATCTGTACTGTTATAGTAATAGTAAAAGTTGTGGAAACAATTAGGGTAGTTGTTCCTAATAAAATTGAAGAAGGGATTGATATATTCACCAACAGTTTATCTTCAAGAAATACAGAAACTCCTTTTATGGACAGCCTGAAATTGATGCAACCAACCGACAGCATAATACCGAATAGTTATTTCTCTTACGCGGGACTTCGCGATTATTTCCGTATGCCCCTGATATATCCGTATTCGATAACTGCTATTGATGTTCTCGAGAAAGGGACTTTACAAGACGAAAAAGGGATAAAGTACATAGCTGCAGATCACAATGAAAACGAGCCTATTCTTCATGATATTACGTACTTCTCCTTTGACAGAAATATTCTGTTAGCAAAAACGGAATCCTCTTCTTCCCTGAACGCTCTCAGATTCTATATTTTTAATCTAAACACAAGACAATTAGAGGAATTCAATACCGAAAAAGAGATGAAGATACAAGCTGCAAAATTTGGCTTTGATACAATAAAACCAATGATAACCATACAAGAATATTTTGATAATTTTTGAATGTAAGAAACTCTGTGGTACTCTTTTTACTCTGTGGTAAAAAATTGAATAAGAGCGAATACGAAAGCAATTATTATTCATTACTTAGAACCTTAGTATAAAAAGATTCTGAAATATCGATTCGAAGCTTCTATTATTTCAAAATAAGAGCTCAAAAAACATTATCTTTGTCTGACTTCATACAGAAAAATGATATGAGAAATATATGTATCGCCTGTCTAATCTTTTTATTCACTATGTGTAATAATAAACCAAAAGAACCCATAGTCGTTATACAAACAAGCTATGGCAATATAAAAGTTAAGCTCTATAATGAAACTCCGGGACATAGAGATAATTTTCTGAAACTAGCAGAAGAAGGATTTTATAAAAACCTTACGTTTCACCGAGTTATCAATGATTTTATGATACAGGGTGGAGATCCTCAAACAAGGAATATTGCAGATTCTGCAGCATTGAAAGAAGAAAAAACGCTGGGTGACACAATCCCTGCCGAAATAAAGTTTCCTCAGCTATACCACAAACGAGGAGTACTGGCAGCCGCACGATGGGGCGATGCCGAAAATCCGACAAAAGCCTCTGATGCATCTCAGTTCTATATAGTGACAGGTGAATTATGCTTCGACGATAAATTATCAGAGATAGAAAAACAACGTTTCGAACGTTTTAAGCAAAAGATATATAAGGAAATACAATCGGCACATCTTGATGATCTGAAAGCATTACTAAAGAGCGGCGATAGTATATCTGCATCTGCAATGCGTGCTGATTGGCTGAAACAAGCGGATGAGCAAGCCAAAGCCCGAAAGGCTGAGGTATCATATACAGACGAGCAGCGGGAATACTACAAAACAAGGGGTGGCACTCCTTTTCTGGACAATGAATACACCGTTTTCGGCGAGGTAATAGAAGGAATGGACGTTGTGGATAAAATACAAAGAGCAAGAACCAACGAAAAAGACAAGCCTCTTAAAAACATCTTGATGAACGTAGTGGTTCTAGAGAAATAAAAATTCCAACAACGTATTAACAGCAAAAAAATGAGTGATACAGATAATAAAAAGTGGAAGGTATTAAATAGTGAATATCTTTCGCAAGAGCCTTGGTTTACCGTACGGAAAGATCATGTAGAACTACCGAACGGAAACCAAATTCAAAATTATTATGTATACGAATATCCCGACTGGGTATGCACCATAGCAATAACCAAAGACAAACGGTTTGTGATGGTACGTCAATACAGGCACGGACTGCAATGCACTTCGCTAGAGCTATGTGCAGGAGTATGCGAAGAAGAAGACCCTAGCGCAGAAGTTTCTGCAAGAAGGGAACTCCTCGAAGAAACCGGCTACGGAAACGGGAAATGGGAGCTATTAATGACCACTTCGGCAAATCCGGGTACACACACCAACACTACTTACTGTTTTCTGGCTACCGATGTGGAAAAGATATCGGAACAGCATTTAGAAGATACCGAAGATATTTCTGTTCATCTGCTATCTATCGACGAGTTGATAGAACTATTGAAAAAAGATGAGATCAGGCAATCTATGCACGCCGCCCCATTGTGGAAATATCTGGCAACGAATCATCTTATCTAAAATTCGAGCTGATCTTTGTAGTTTCGTGAATTTGGGTGAGGAACACCAAATACTTTTGATGAAATAGAATCGATCTCTACTTTCCAAATCTTTACGTTATTTACAGCCGGCTTAGAATAAGTGAATGCCCTTGTTGTGTATTTCTTCATCATTATGTCCAAAGCCTTCACTTTATTATCGTAATCTTCTTCGAATACGACCTTGCCCCTGCAAATAACACTACTTCCTTTCATACGATAACTACATGCTACCTCTTCATTCTGATAAGTTAATGACGACTCACCACAGAAAGTGATACATACATTCGGGTTTATATGAAGGGATTCGATACTCTTGCCCTCCTGTGCCGAATGTAGGTAGATAACATCATCTTGATAACCGAAATTCATAGGTATAACATACGGGAAACCTCCCTTATCTATCATACCGACATAGCATATGGTGTTTTTCGAAATTATCTCTTCTATCAAATGACGTTCTTCAATATTAATCGTTATCATAAGGCTGTATATATTCTTCTATTCCTATTAATCAAAAGAGCTGCATTTTGAATACAGCTCTTTTTTATTTTATTTCTTATTTACCTTTGAGCAATCCGTTATACATTTTCTCATTCCGTATAATCTCGTATGCTTTCTTAAAAGTTTCGCTATCTTCGTTGAATACCCTCACCATCGTCTCCGTATCATATACATCACGTGCTATATATGCTTTTATCTGACGCTTGAGTGTTTCTTTCGACTTCTCATATCCATCCTCATCAAAGTCCACTTTTTCATCTTTTCCGGCTGCGATTAGTTTATTCATAATCTCGTCCGAAACTTGATATTGCTTATAGAAGTCCGTTGCTGTAGGATATTTTTGCAAAATCTCCGTTCTGTGATTATCTACCTCATTATAAGCTATGCGCAGCGTTATGCCTTTGTTCCAGATTTTTCGGTAATATTCTGATGCAAATGTAGTATCGGCAGGCACAAAATAGTCGGGCATGATACCTCCTCCGCCATATACCGTACGGTGATTCAACAAAGTTGTATATTTCAATGAATCAGGAAAATGTATACTATCAGCATGCATCATCTCGCCTTTATTATAGCGTTCTATTACATCCAGGTTGTATGACATAATATCTCCCTTTGTATACGGTTTTTGTATAGAGCGTCCAGTAGGAGTATAATAACGGGCAACAGTGAGCCTTATCATCGATTCGTCAGGAAGCGGTATTTGTCGTTGAACAAGCCCTTTCCCGAAACTGCGACGACCGACAATAACACCTCTATCCCAATCCTGCACGGCTCCTGACAAGATTTCACTAGCCGAAGCAGAACCTTCATTGATAAGTACGACAAGACGTCCTTTCTCGAATGCGCCTTTAGCTGTGGAAACTTCATCTCTTCTCGGCTGACGTAAGCCTTCGGTATATACAACCAACTTGCCTGCATCCAGAAAATCATCAGCTATTTCAGTAGCCGGAGCCATGTATCCTCCACCATTATATTCCAGGTCGAGAATAAGATTCTCCATACCCTTTTCTTTAAGCTTCTGAAGCGCTTTTCTGAATTCTTCGGTAGTGGTTGCTCCAAATCTTATGATGCGTATATAGCCTGTAGTCTTATCCACCATGTAAGTGGCATCGATACTATAGATCGGAATTTTGTCGCGAATAATCTTAAAGCTTAGTAAATCAGCTATTCCCTTGCGTTGTACTTTCAAGTTTACAGATGTTCCTTTCGGGCCTTTAAGACGTGACATAACATCTTTGGTAGACATTTTAACTCCGGCAATAAGCGTATCGTCTACATACAATATCTTGTCTCCTGCCCTAAGACCTACCTTCTCGGATGGCCCTCCCGGAAGCGCTTCGATAACATAAAGTGTATCCGTAAGCATATTGAAAGATATACCTATACCATCGAAATTACCTTCCAGCGGCTCGTTCATATCTTTTACCTCATCGGCACTGATATATGTAGAGTGAGGGTCGAGTTTTTCTAACAAAGCTTTCACTGCATCTTCGGCCAATTTGCCGTCGTCTACCTTATCTACATACATATTCTCAATAACGGCAATTGTTGTAGCTACTTTCTTAGATCCTTCGCTCATCTTAAACTGAGCAGAGGCGGCCAAAACAATGACAAAAAAACCGAGAACCGACATTAGAACTCTTTTCATACTAGAATTACATTTTGGGTAATCGCAGGTAACGCTGATTACATCTGATTTTTAATTAATCATTATTCAGTCCAGACTCATACCTTTGGGTATAAACTGACTGACATCGTGTCCGAATCGCAACAGTTCGCGTACAATAGTAGAACTGATATGTGTTAGTTCCGGTTCGGTAAAGAGTACGATTGTCTCTATTCCCGATATATTTCTGTTCATATCGGCAATCGTTTTTTCGTATTCGAAATCATTTACAGAACGGATTCCACGTATTATAAAATTTGATCCTGTTTCTTTGGCATAGTCCACAGTAAGGCTATCATAAGTACCTACCACTATGCGGCTGTCGCCTTTATACAAAGAACGGATCATATCGATGCGCTTGTCGAGCGGAAAGTAAGTTTTCTTGGTATCATTCACTCCAATAGCAATAACGATCTCATCTACCAATTCGAGAGATCGTTTCACTAATGAATAATGTCCTATTGTAAAGGGATCGAATGTCCCCGGAAAAATTGCTTTTCTCTTCATTCTTTAGTTAGCCATATCGGAGATAAACTTGATCCTGACAAGGCGTATTTCGTCTTCAGAATATTCGCCAAGTTCATTGATCGCAGCTTCCAGATCGTCCGATTCTGCTTCTTGAAAATATTCAAATATATCGTCGAGATGGTCTTCATCAATAACCTCTCTGAGGAAATAATCTATATTTATTTTTGTTCCTGAAAATACGATAGCTTCTACTTCGCTCAGCAATTCAGCAAAATCAATTCCTTTCGATTCGGCCAAGTCGTCTAATGCTACTTTGCGGTCGATAGCCTGTACGATGGCTACTTTTAGTTTCGATTTGTTTGCTACTGTTTTTACACGTAAATCTTCAGGTCGTTCTATTTCGTTTTCTTCAACGTGCTTCTTTATTATTTCAAGAAACTCTGTCCCATATCTCTTTGCTTTTCCTGCTCCTACCCCCGGAATATTTTGCAATTCCTCCATTGTTATCGGGTAGATTGTAGCCATAGCCTCCAGAGAGGGGTCTTGAAATATCACGTATGGGGGAACATTGTTGTGTTTTGCCATCTTCTTGCGAAGATCTTTCATGATAGAAAACAAAACCGGATCTACTGCCGATCCTCCTCCGCCGCCTTTCACCACTACATCATCGATATTCTCATCATCAGACAAGTCTTCTTCGTCTGCTGTGGTAATCTTGAACGATGCCGGTTTTTTCAAGAAATCTTTTCCTTTTTTGGTTACTCTCAGTAAGCCGTAATTTTCGATATCCTTATCAAAATACCCGGCTATTAATGCCTGACGTATAACGGCGTTCCATGTTTCATCATCGGTATCATCACCTGATCCAAATACATCTAAATCCTGATGCCCGTACGTTTCTATCTCGGAGGTTTCTTTACCTCTCAAGATATTGATAACGTAATCAGTTTTAAACTTTTCTTTTAATGCAATTACAGCTTCAATAGCCGTCAATAATAAATCTTTAGCTTCCACTTGTTTTTTAGGATTTACACAATTGTCACAGTTCCCACAATTTTTCTCTTTATATTCTTCTCCAAAATAATGAAGAAGTACTTTCTTCCGGCATAATGCAGTTTCGGCGTATGCTGCGGTCTCAAGGAGTAGCTGTTTTCCTATTTCCTGTTCAGCAACGGGCTTACCCTGCATAAATTTCTCCAGTTTCTGTAAGTCTTTGAATGAATAAAACGCTATACATTTTCCTTCACCACCATCGCGTCCGGCTCTACCGGTTTCCTGGTAGTATCCTTCAAGGCTCTTTGGCATATCGTAGTGAATCACATAGCGCACATCGGGCTTATCAATTCCCATACCAAATGCAATGGTAGCTACAATTACATTCACTTTTTCCATCAGAAAAGCATCCTGATTGGCAGAGCGTGTACTTGGGTCTAGTCCGGCATGGTACGGCAATGCATTGATATTATTTGTTTGTAATATTTCGGCAAACTCTTCTACCTTCTTTCTACTCAAACAATATATAATTCCAGACTTTGTGCCTTGCGATTTAATGTATTTTATTATATCCTTATCTACTTTATCCGTTTTTGAACGAACTTCGTAATAGAGGTTTTCCCTGTTGAATGATGATTTAAACACATCTGCTTCCACCATTCCAAGGTTCTTCTGTATATCCATTTGCACTTTTGGTGTTGCCGTAGCAGTAAGTGCAATGATAGGATGCTTGCCTATTTCGTTTACAATGGGACGTATACGTCTGTATTCAGGACGGAAGTCGTGCCCCCACTCCGAAATACAATGTGCCTCATCGATAGCATAAAACGATATTTTTATCTGACGCAGAAAGTCTATATTCTCTTCTTTTGTAAGAGATTCGGGTGCTACATATAATAGTTTTGTCTTTCCCGAAAGTATATCACCTTTTACTTGTTCTATCGCAGCTTTGTTTAGTGACGAATTCATGAAGTGCGCTACGCCGTCCTCTTCACTAAAATTTCGCATGGCATCCACCTGATTTTTCATCAGGGCTATCAGGGGAGAAATAATTACTGCTGTTCCCTCCATCAAGAGTGCCGGTAGCTGATAGCAGAGGGACTTTCCGCCACCCGTAGGCATCAACACAAAGGTATCTCTTCCATCCAGCAAGTTTTGAATTATTGCCTTCTGGTTACCTTTAAAATTGTCAAAGCCAAAATGCTTTTTCAATGAACACGTCAATATATCCTCTATATCCGGCATATAAATAGGCTATTAATTATTACGAAGATAAACCCCTAAATTTAATTCTCCAATATAAAATAGGCTATTTTTTGTCAAAAAAACAAACTTTATAATGAATTTCTTAGTTTTACGACTTGTGAGTTCTCCAATTGCTCTACGGCGTACTCTTTAGTAACATGCAGTTGAGCCTGCTTTGTGGAAGGGATATTAAACATAGCATCCATCATGATGGTTTCGACTATGGATCTCAATCCTCTTGCTCCCAATTTATATTCCACTGCCTTGTCTACAATGTACTCATATACATCATCTTCGAAGGTAAGATCAACGCCATCCATTTTGAACAATTTGACATACTGCTTAATGATAGAGTTTTTCGGCTCGGTAAGTATCCGGCGAAGAGCACTCCTATCCAGAGCGTCAAGATATGTCAAAATAGGCAGACGTCCTATAATCTCAGGGATCAGTCCGAAAGACTTCAAATCCTGAGGTGCTACATATTGCAGCAGATTGTTACGGTCTACCTGCGCGTTGTTTTTAGATGAAGCATAACCCACAACCATTGTATTCAACCGTTGCGCTATCTTCCTTTCGATACCGTCGAAAGCTCCACCACACACAAATAATATGTTTTTGGTATCTACGGCAATCATCTTCTGGTCAGGATGTTTACGTCCTCCTTGAGGCGGAACGTTTACAATCGACCCTTCCAGCAATTTAAGTAAGCCCTGCTGTACCCCCTCACCGCTAACATCACGGGTGATTGATGGATTGTCGCTCTTACGGGCTATTTTGTCAATTTCATCGATAAAAACAATTCCTCTTTCTGCTGCTGCCACATCATAGTCGGAGGCTTGCAACAGCCGGGTAAGAATGCTTTCTATATCTTCGCCTACGTATCCGGCTTCGGTAAGCACGGTTGCGTCTACGATTGCGAAAGGGACATGCAGTAGTTTGGCGATGGTACGTGCCAACAATGTTTTTCCTGTACCTGTAGGGCCAACCATAATGATATTCGACTTTTCTATTTCTATATCATCTTCCTTCCCTTGTAGTATACGTTTGTAGTGGTTATAAACAGCCACAGACAGATAGCGCTTGGCATTCTCCTGACCGATAATATATCCGTCAAGATACTCTTTTATCGTCTTTGGGTCGGGCAATTGTGTTTTATCTATACCCAAAGATGTTTTCTTTGCCTCTACGCTTTCTTTTACAATCTGATATGCTTGTTCAGCACAGCTATCGCAGATGTCAGCCGACATACCGGAGATAAGCATATTTACATCCTTATCGCTTCTGCCACAGAAACTGCAATAGCCGTTAGTATCTTTTTTTGCCATTTATCTTTTATGAGTAAATGAATCTGATTTTTGAATTATTGTTTATTTTTCATCAAAACATCATCCACCATTCCATAGTCTTTAGCCTCAGCCGAAGTCATCCAGTAGTCACGGTCTGAGTCTAGTGCCACTCTGTCAAATGGTTGTCCCGAGTGGTCTGAAATAATAGTATAAAGTTCTTTTTTTACCTTACCAATCTCACGAGCTGTGATTTCGATATCTGAAGCTTGTCCCTGAGCACCTCCCAGCGGTTGGTGAATCATAACGCGTGAATGCTTCAATGCAAAGCGTTTCCCTTTCTCTCCGGCAACAAGCAATACGGCTGCCATAGATGCTGCAATACCTGTACAGATTGTAGACACATCGCTGTTGATAAACTGCATAGTGTCATAAACTCCATAACCTGCATATACCGATCCTCCGGGAGAATTTATATAAATAGATATATCTTTGCCCGAATCGGCAGAATCAAGATATAGCAATTGAGCCTGTATTACATTGGCTGTATAGTCGTCGATCTGAGTTCCCAAAAAGATAATACGATCCATCATCAAACGAGAGAACACATCCATCTGAGCAACATTCAACTGACGTTCTTCGATAATAGTAGGTGATATATAACTGCTTGTTATATCGATATATTTATCAAGAGCTAGCCCATTCAAGCCTAGATGCTTCGTTGCATACTTTCTAAATTCATTGTTCATAACATTTTCTTTTTTTATTAAATAATGTTTTACCATTATTACTATAAACAATTATCATGCCACTCGTACAGGCATAAAAAAGAGGCTAATAGCACAGCCTCATTTCTTATAAACAAAGTTATAAATAAAAAATTGAAAAGCTGGAATAATAATGTATGTATTTTCCTTATTTATAATGTTAAAGACAAACGGACAGAAAGAAAACACTATCCTTCCTGTCCGTTATTTTTATCTTTTTTTCATTTACGCTTCTGTTTCTGCTTCAGCTGCTTCTTCTTTCTCAAAGAACTTGCGGAACTCGTCAAGCGAGATTACAGTTTCTTCGAGTCCAAGTTTTGATTTCAATACGTCGATGATCTTATTTTCCATTGCGCGATCGAGCAGGTTGCGTGCATTGTCTTTGTTTTTCAACATATCATTTGCATAGTTCTCAACCATTTCGTCAGGAAGATTCATCATTCCATATTGAGCAAACTGAGCTCTTGCCGCTTGCATAGCAATGATTTTCATATCTTCGTTTTCGATCTTGATATCGTTATCTTTTGCTATTTGCTCTTTTATCAGGTGGAATTTAAGATCTGCTATGATTTTCGGATAATCTGCTTCTACAGATTCAGCAGTTCTTTCTTCGCCCGAAGCAATAAGCCATCTTTTGAGGAATGCATCAGGGAATTGCAAGTCTCCTGTTTTCTTTTCAAGAAGTTCTTTCGCATCCAACAGGAATTTGTAGTCACTATCCGGCGCAAACTGCTCTGCTATAGTTTCTTTTACTTTTGCTTTGAAGTCAGCTTCGGTAGTTACATTGCCTGCACCAAAAACCTTATCGAATAGATCTTGGTCAAGCTCTGCTTCCTGATAACGAGTGATCTCTGTGATAGCAAACTGGAACTCAGCAGCTATTGTTTCTACCGCATCCTTTTCGATATGAAGCATAGATGCGATTTCTGTTTCGTTGCCATTGTAAGCTTTACCCGGATTGAATACAATCACATCTCCGGCTTTTGCACCTACAAATTTAGCTTGCTCTGCTTCGTCTTTCATATACGAAGGCATTACAATACCGGCTTCTACAAAGATGCCACCTTCTTTTACCTTACCATCTTCCAATTCAGAGATTGTACCTCTGATAAGGTCTGTTTCTTTTGCACCTTCTTCTATTTTTTCATATTTGCCATAGTTAGCTTTGTACGAAGCGATTTGTTTATCAACAAGCTCTTCGTCTACCTCAATAGCATAATATTTTACTTTATCTTTTTTTGTCAGTGATAATTTTATTTCCGGAGCAAGAGCCACGTCGAAATAAAATTCATAGTCACCTTCGAGTGAGAAATCTATTGGTTGTTGCTTTTCTTCGTTCGGAAGAGGCTCACCCAATACATTTAGTTTGTTGTCTTGTATATATTTATATAGATTTTCGCCAACAAGCTTGTTTACTTCTTCTGCCAAAATCGATTTACCATACATTTTTTTCACCATACCCATAGGTACAGTTCCCGGACGGAATCCCGGTATATTAGCTTTTTTTCGGAATGTCTTAAGTGCGTTATCAAGCTTTTCTTGATAATCCTCTTTCGTTACATTTATTTGTAATATAGCGTTTACACTATCTACATTTGTTAGAGATACATTCATCTTAACGAGTTTATTTAGTTATTGTTACAAATTTCAATCGAAATGCAAATGGAGTAAAAACACCACTCTATTTTTTGGTGGTGCAAAAATAGTCTTATTATTGTAATATTCAAAGTGAAATATAAAAACTTTATTTGTTTAACATACTAAAACATTAGATAGTTTATTAACAAACTAACTTTTACACAATTCATACTTTCTGAATTATTTAGGTATATCAGTGCAAAAAACTTAACAAAACAAGAGAGAGCTTAGCTGTAAATTATAAAATCAGAAGCGTCATTTTTCAAATAACAAATTATCTAATCTTAGAAATATTTACCTTCATCAACCGAAAGCGAAAAGTAACACTTAAAAAGAGGGAAGAAATCTGTTACTTTTACATACGCTCCGCTCCTGTGACCGCTGGTTGTTACTTTTTTTAGAAACGAAACACTTCCGCATGTATAAATACAAGCAAAAGAAAAAATTCGAGCCACCTACTCTACACATTACGTGATATTTGAGTATACAAAAGGCCTTTCAAGCACAAAAAAATTATATAAAAAAGAGGGGCATGCGTTAAAAAGATGTTTTGCAACATGTTTTATAATATTTTTTGATTAACTTTGCTTATAACATATTTTACATTATCAGTTTTGAATGATGACAGATAGTAATGCTGTTAGCTTGTCGGAAAGTATTCCTGAAATATGGAATCTGTTGAATGACAAAGAACAAACTATAATTGCCGCTAATGCGAGAATTATGGACTTCAAGAAAAATGAAGTGATATACAGGGAAGAAGAAATTCCAATGGAATTGATGTGCCTGTGTAGAGGGAAAGTGAAAATATACAAAGACGGTGTTGGCGGACGCAGCCAGATTATCAGAATGATAAGACCTACTCAGTATTTTGGATACCGCGCCTTTTTTGCCAACCAACCTTACGTCACGGCTGCTTCGGCTTTCGAACCCTCTACCATCTGTTTCATACCAATGAAACTTATCAACGAGATAGTCGCATCAAATTCTAAATTAGGAAGTTTCTTTATAAAAGAATTGGCAATAGACCTTGGAATAGCAGACGAGCGGGTTGTAAACCTCACTCAGAAGCATATCCGTGGACGTTTGGCCGAATCGTTGATATTCCTTATCGAGAATTACGGACTTGAAGAAGACGGTGCTACAATAAGCATCTACCTTTCAAGGGAAGACTTGGCTAACTTGTCCAATATGACTACATCAAATGCCATCCGCACCTTGTCAACGTTTGTTGACGAACATATCATTACGCTGGATGGTCGCAAAATAAAAATTATAGACGAAGAAAAGCTCCGAAAAATAAGTAAAATCGGATGATTACCCGAATCGCTCACAAGTATCTGGATTACCGATACAAAGAGATTGATAGCTTTATCAACAAACCTATCGAAACGCAAGAGAAGATATTGGAATATCTGCTCCGCAACGGTGAGCAAACATTCTTTGGGCAGCAGTTCAATTTTTCGGCTATAAAAAACAAAGACGATTTCAGAAAACAGGTTCCAATCTTCCACTACGAAGATTTGCGCCCCTATCTGGATCGGATCATTGTAAATAAAGAACAAAATGTACTTTGGAACAAGCCCGTACGTTGGTTTGCCATGTCGTCGGGCACTACAGAGGATAAGAGTAAATACATACCCGTAACTCACGAATCACTCACCAAAGGACATTACAAGTGCGGAGAGCAAATGCTTGCTATCTATGCACAAGCCAATAAGGATGCTAAATTCTTTTTTGGCAAAACACTAGTACTAGGCGGCAGCAAGCAAATAAACAACATAGGTGACGGCATATTCACAGGAGACATCTCTGCTATCCTTATCAAGAATCTATATTTCTGGGCAAAGCTTAGCCGTACACCCGAAAGTATCTCCTTATTACCTGATTGGGAAACGAAGTTGCAGGCACTGACCGACTATGCTATAAAAAACGATGTGAGGGCTTTTATGGGCGTACCTTCATGGCTACTCGTCTTATTGAAAAAGATAAAGACAGATACCGGACGCGACCTCACTGATATATGGCCTAATCTGGAAGTTTTCTTTCATGGTGGCGTGAGCTTTACTCCATTCGAAGAGCAATACAAGAAACTGATACAAAAGCCCGATATGTACTATTGGGAAACATATAATGCATCGGAAGGTTTCTTTGGGGTACAGTTCTCCAAAAACTCTAAAGAAATGCTGTTAATGTTGGATAGTGGCATCTACTACGAATTTGTCCCGATGAGTGAATGGGACAAGGAAAATCCCAAAGCATTAACACTGGATGAAGTAGAAACCGGACAGAATTACGCTATAATTATTTCAACAAACGGAGGGCTTTGGAGATATATGATAGGCGATACAATAGAGTTTTCGTCTACTACTCCTTACCTGTTTCATATAACAGGGCGCACCAAGAACTTCATCAATGCCTTTGGCGAAGAACTGATTATAGACAATGCCGAAAAAGCTCTGGCTGAAGCATGCAAGATCACGGGCGCACAAATAAACGAATATACAGCCGCTCCCGTTTACTTTGGAGATAACAACAACGGAGCACATGAATGGCTGATAGAGTTTACTGTAGAACCCAACAGCCTCGAAGATTTCACCCGTTTATTAGACAGCGAACTAAAAAAGGTAAACTCTGACTACGAAGCCAAGCGTTCATACAACCTATCGCTGAATATGCCAATTGTAAGAAGCCTACCGAAAGGAACTTTTAACGAATGGCTAAAGCATCTTGGCAAACTTGGAGGACAGAACAAAATTCCACGATTGTCAAACAACAGAGATTATCTGGAGAAAGTAATCGCATTTTGCGACACAATGAATTCATAGCCGGATACAAATCAAAAGAAGAAACATAAGACTATTCAATACGCCATTTCACCCATCTTTAACATATAAAAAAAGAAGCTACCCCTATGCGAGATAACTTCTTACGATATATATTTTGATGCTTCGTTTACAACAAACTTGCTGCTTCCTCATCTAAGAACCAATAAAGATATCCTTTCTTTGGATTTACTTTAGCAGCCGGATATTTATTCAAAAACTGTTCTCTGTTTTTAATGATATCCCTTACCTTCTCAGCTTTGTTCTTTCCTGTAGCAAGAAAAACGACATACTGTGCATTATTCACTACCTGACCGCTAAGGCTTACACGTTTCATTTTACTTTCGGGATGCTCACCTATCACACAGAAGTCTTTGCTATCCCACAATGATATCTGATCGGGGAAAATAGAGACAGTGTGTCCATCGTCACCCAGACCCAGCATTACGATTTCGAAGCAAGGAGCATTACGGCGCTGCATAACTTTTGTTTCCAAAATTTTGCTATACCATTCAGCCTCTTCTTCAGGCTCATTCTCGCCATGAATACGGAAAATGTTATTATTCGGAATTTTGGGAACTTTGTCAAACAAATGATCCTTTGTCATTCCATAATTATTCATAACATTTTCGGGCGGAACGCAGCGTTCGTCACCCCAAAAGAAAAACAGTCGCTGCCAGTCGATTGAATCTTTACAGTTTTCTGCCCAATAGTCAAAAATCACTTTTGGGGTAGTTCCACCAGACAATGCAAGGTTTACACGCGGATATACATCCATTAACTTTTGCAAAAATGCCGTAAAACCCTCACTCAGGGCTTTCGCATCCGAATAAATGTTAATCTCTTCTTTTATCATAATTCACAATATATTCCATCATCAGACAGGTTCTTACAAGGATATCTCCATGTGAGGTTTTTACCCTCAATCAGCTCATCGGCACAATTTGGCCCCCACGAGCCGGAAGGATAGCCATGTAAGGGAGCATCGGGGTTCTTCTCCCAGAAGTCGAGCAACGGTTGTACAAACTTCCATGTAGCCTCCAAAGCATCGCCACGGATATACAGAGTAGAATCGCCAACCATACAATCGAGTAAAAGACGTTCGTAAGCCTCAGGCAGATAAGTATCCTGTAGTTGTGAATAATGAAAGTCCATATTCACATTCTTAACCTGATAGCCACTTCCGGGTACTTTCATCTTTGTTTTCAACAAAAGACCTTCATCCGGCTGAATACGTATCACCAATTGATTTTCGTCGTTACTCATATCTGCACTTTCGGGAAATAATTTCTGAGGTGCAGGTTTGAAGTGAATAACAACTTCAGAGACACGAGTCGGCAAACGTTTACCTGTGCGTATATAGAAAGGAACTCCACCCCAGCGCCAGTTGTCTATAAAGAGCTTCATAGCCACATAGGTTTCGGTACGGGAATCGGCATCCACATCTTTTTCCTCACGGTATCCCTTGGCATATTTTCCTTTAACGTTAGCTGCAGTGTATTGCCCACGAATAACATTCTTAAACAAGTCATCGTTCGACATAGGTCGTAGAGCCTGAAAAACTTTCAATTTCTCGTTGCGAATCGAAACAGAGTCTATAGACATTGGCGGTTCCATTGCCACCAAAGCCAGCAACTGCAATAAGTGGTTTTGCACCATATCACGGAGTGCTCCCGAATGATCGTAATAGCCACCTCTGTTTTCTACGCCGATGCTCTCAGCAGCAGTTATTTCCACATGGCTTATATAGTTTCTGTTCCAAAGGGGTTCGTAAATACCATTCGCAAAACGTGTTACCAACATATTTTGCACAGTCTCTTTACCCAGATAATGGTCTATACGATATATCTGATCTTCATCATAACTTTCCTGAAGCGAAACATTCAGCTCCACAGCAGATTTAAGATCAATACCAAAAGGCTTTTCGATAATAATCCGTCTAAAATTACCATTCTCCTGATTCAACCCTTGCTCTGCCAAAAACTTAGGTATAAGCGGATAGAGCGAAGGTGGCGTTGACAAGTAAAATATATAATTACCTGCTGTACCCTCTTCCTTATCGAGAGCTTCGAGCCGTACTTTCAATTTGGAATATTCTGTCCCGTCATCTGTATTGATTGGCAGATAATGCAACTTCTGGCAAAACTGCTCTATTTCTTCATCCAAAGCATCTTTTGCCAATGCAAACTGCTTGATACCATCCTTCATCTTATCGCGGAAGGTATCGTCTGTAAACTGACTACGAGCTACACCAAGCACAGCAAAATTCTTGGGTAGTGAATTTTGTTTATGCAAGTCAAATATAGCCGGTATCAGCTTTCGGTATGTTAAATCACCAGAAGCTCCGAAAATAATCAAAGCTTGGTCTTGTATTGATTTTGATTTCATTAGCCCCTCCATTCTCCCCCAAAAGGGAAGTTTTTAAGTTAGCATTTCGTTATATTCTTTTCAATATTTCCTCGGAGATACTGCGGGGCTTAGTCTTTTTTGATTTCGTGACCACCAAACTGATTACGCATGGCAGCAAGAAGTTTCATTGCATACGAAGTTTCTTGTCGTGACTCGAAACGAGTGAAAAGCGATGCTGTAATAACATGAGCAGGAACATCAAAGTCCATTGCTGTTTGCACTGTCCAGCGACCTTCTCCGCTATCGGCTACATAATCTTTGATTCCGTCAAGATTTTCGTTACCCTCCAATGCATTACCGATCAGCTCGAGCAACCATGAACGAACAACCGAACCCTCCATCCACACACGTGATACTTTTTCCAAGTCTACCCCGTATGGTGAGTTCTTCATTATCTCAAAACCTTCGGCATAAGCCTGCATCATACCGTATTCGATACCATTATGCACCATTTTCACCATATGACCTGCACCACTTTCTCCACAACGCATATATCCGTTTTCGGGAGCCAGGCTTTTGAATATAGGCTCTGCAAAGTCACAAGCTTCTTTGTCTCCACCATACATAAGGCAGTAGCCATTCTGTAATCCCCATACACCGCCACTGGTACCACAGTCGAGGTAATGAACTCCTTTTTCTTTTATTTTCTTTCCTCTCTCTACAGTTTCTCTCCAGTAGCTGTTTCCTCCGTCTACGATTATATCATTCGGGCTAAGTAGCGTCAATAGTTCCGCAATGTTTTCATCCACAGGTTTTCCTGCCGGAACCATCAGCCACACAAGCTTGCGTCCTTCCAGTTTATTTACTAAATCCTTTATGCTTGTAGCCGGAATAGCACCCTTAGAGGCAGCCTCATCAACTTCTTTCTGAGTAAGGTTATAAACTACGACTTCATGTCCATGATTCAAAAGGCGTTCTACCATTTTGCCGCCCATCTTACCTAATCCAACGAATCCAATTTTCATCTTATTCTTATATTATCGTTTGTTATTTTATATAATTAAACAAGCAAATGCCTGAAAAGTTAATTTTCAAATCCTTGCTAAGTTACAATTTTTATAAATAACATCATAAACAACATGCTATTATAATATTCATAGATATGTATTAACACTAGAAATCAACACTTTAAACTCAAATTATACAATATAGAATTCTTCTATATCACAGAAACCATAATATAGTACACCTATTAATATAATATTCTTAAATACAGTGATAATTTGATGTTACAAGAAATAATATAGAAATGCAGGTCTAAAATAGTGATAGAAATTATAAATCTACCGTGAGATGGCTATACCATAAAACGAAAGAGGCGATTATTTTCAATAACCGCCTCCCTACTATATATAATTTCGATAATTATTCAGAAACTACTTCGAAAGGTATTTCTACAGAAACTTCTTTGTGAAGTTTAGCGATAGCTTTGTAGCTACCTACTTCTTTCACAGCTTCTTTGATAAGAATAACTTTTCTATCTACATTGTAGCCTAATTTTTCAAGAGCTTCTGCTATTTGAATATTAGTTACAGAACCGAAGATAGTACCTGTAGAACTTGTTTTTGCACCAATAGTAAGTGAAATTCCTTCCAACTTAGCAGCCAAATCCTGAGCATCTTGTTTGATTTTCTCAAGTTTGTGAGCGCGTTGTCTTAGGTTTTCAGCTAATACTTTCTTTGCAGACTCTGATGCTATCACAGCTTTACCTTGGGGAATAAGGTAGTTACGTCCATAACCGTCTTTTACAGTTACGACTTCATCTTTATATCCTAAGTTAAGGATGTCTTCTTTTAATATAACTTGCATTTCTTACTCCTCCTTATTTATTTCATTAAGTCTGTTACGTAAGGAAGCAAAGCCAAATGGCGAGCTCTCTTTACAGCTTGTGCAACACGACGTTGGAATTTCAATGATGTACCTGTAATACGACGAGGAAGAATTTTTCCTTGTTCGTTAAGGAATTTCTTTAAAAACTCAGGGTCTTTGTAGTCGATGTATTTAATACCATTCTTTTTGAAACGGCAATATTTCTTTTTCTTCACATCAACTGAAGGCGGAGTCAAATATCTGATTTCTGATTGTTGTGCCATAGCTTAATTCTCCTTTACTTCTTCTTTTTTAGATGATTTTAAACTTCTTCTCTTCAATGCATACTCGTGAGAGAACTTATCTTGACGGAAAGTCAAGAAACGGATCACACGCTCGTCGCGACGGAAGTTAATTTCAAGTTTAGCGATAACAGACGGATCAGCTTCGAACTCTAACATCGCATAAAAACCGGTTGATTTCTTCTGAATTGGATAAGCCAATTTGCGAAGTCCCCAGTTTTCTTCACTTACTATTTTGGCCCCTTCATTGACCAAAAGAGTCTTGAATTTTTCTACCGCTTCCTTCATCTGAACATCAGACAAAACGGGAGTTAAAATGAAAACGGTTTCGTAATTGTTCATAAATTAATTAATTATAAATTAAACATACATTTTTACAAATGAGGTGCAAAGATAGGCTTTTTTATCAAAACAACAAATGCTAAACTGTCAAAAATTGTTGTACTTACCAACTTCTTATCTTATTTTTGTGATGAAAATCAGAAAACAAACATGCATGAAGACCGAGGAAACATTGAACTTAGATCAGGATTTAGACCTGATATTTCCCATTATCAACGGTAAAGTATCGATGGCCATTAACAGAATGATGTACAGGAACTTCAAAAAAGAAGGTCTGGATATCACTCCCGAGCAATGGACTGTCCTTGCTTTTCTGTGGCGCGAAGACGGGGTTACACAACAGACGTTATGTAATTCAACATTTAAAGATAAGCCTAGTATGACACGCCTGCTAGATAATCTTACAAAACAGAATCTGGTGTATCGCAATGCTTCGGTTAGCGATCGTCGGTCCAACCTTATCTATCTCACCGATTTAGGCAAGTCGATCAAGGAAAAAGCCGGAAAAGCTGTTTACACCACCATGGAAGCCGCACTCGACGGAATAGACGAGGAAGGGCTAAAACAGGTAAGAGTACTGCTTGCCGCAGTGTTCGGCAACGTAAGTCAAGCCTTGGACGACAAATAAATCAGGGACTGATAAGCAGATTCATATAAATAGGTAAATGATCACTGTATCCACCAAGATATTTGAAGCCTGAATAGGTCCTGAACGGTTTTTGTCCACCATACTTTTTATTGTCTGCCTCTAACAAGAATTCAGCCGAAAAAACGTGTACGGTTTTATCTTTTACAAATACCTTTCCTCCTTTTTCTAACAGCTTTCCATTGACAACTATTTGATCAATAAAACCCCATTTACCCTTATACTTATAAGAGCCTGCTCCCTTTTTGTCAACCCTGTCGTAAAGAAGGTTATACAAACCTTTAACCGAGATATCGGATTCGATCCTTTTTCCTCCGAGCACTTCGGACATACTTACATCATTCGGGTAGTCGTTAAAGTCTCCCATAATGATAATGTTAGCCCCTTTACGAAGGTGCAAGACACTGTCTACTTTGTGCCTCAACAGTTGGGCGCACTTTATACGGTGCGGTCTGGTCTTGCGGATACCTTCACGCCGTGATGGAAAGTGACAAATAAAAACATCTAACAACGTACCATTGATCACCTTGCCCGTGACATGCAATATATCTCTGGTAGAGCGCACCGAGTCTCCTAAATCAGGCGTATATGATTTCCGGCTCACGATCTTTATCTGATCACGTTGATAAAGAAGAGCAACATTAGAACCCCTCAAGTCTTTCGACCGAGTGATCACATATTCATATTTATGTTTCTGTAATGCGGTTCGCTTTGTAAGATAATAAAGAACAGAGTCGTTCTCCACTTCGCATAGCCCTACTATCGCCGGAGGATATTCCTCCCCTACCGAAGATATGACTTTGCTGATGTTATGCAACTTCTGCCAATAGCGATAATTAGTCCAATGCAACTGTCCGCCGGGAGTAAATTCATCATCGTTTGTCGCCGGATTATCTTTCGTGTCGTACAGGTTTTCAACATTGTAAAACATAACCCGAAACTTTTCCTGCGCCGTCAGAAACAAGACGAAAGCACACAAGAGCACCAAGAACAACAGCCTTTTACTCACCCCGTTCATAGCAGCCAATATCAGAATCGGTATCCGCAAGTCTCGAACGTCCTTTTAGATCGTAAGGAAGTAGCAACGAATAAGATTTGTCTGCCTTACCGATAGCAGGTGATGTGGCTTGCAGTTCGAAATTATATGAATAGTCCTTATTATTATTTATATTTACAAACAATGGTTCTGCGTTCCATACAGTATTTACAAAGTGCTCATTCTTTTGTTCAAGGGCTTTAATCAGGCAGTTCTGAAATTTATAGTTGTACTCGACTGTACTAACTCCACTTAGCAGCAGTTCACCCGAAGCTGAGCCGGATACAATAGAGTTGATAAAATCACATTTATCCAAACCATAAGCCTTTCCCTCATACACATTCCCGACAACCAGACACTCCTTTTGACGCATCGACCATCTATAATAATTAGCCAGCGTGCAATGTAAGAAGTTGTATTTCCCGCCGATCAACGAAATAGCCGCACCTTTTGAATTCGAAAACAGGCAATTCTGAAAGTTTATATAACAGTTTATCGCCAACAAGCCATACTCTGATGTATTCTGTACAATTGTATTTGTAAATTCTGCCTTCTTGTATTGGGTATCTGCCGGCGAAAAAGTTACTCCCCGCACTGCATTTTTTACAATTACATTATTGAGAATATTCTCATAACTATCAGCATGGAAAGTTATCCCGGTCCACTGTCCGGGAGTATTATCGTATGGTATATTTCCGTCTATATTATCAAAACGGCTACCCCTGAAAACGATTGGTTCTTGTACCGTTCCTTGCGCCCTGATAGTACCATGTACATCTACAGTCGCATTGTTCCGCAAGAAGAAAGTAGTACCTTTCTGCACTTCCAGAGTCACACCTTTATTTATGGTAAGCGAATTGTATATAAGCAGTGGTTTATCTCCTGTTATCACCGAGTCGGTTGTCACCACCTTGTCTTTCCAGATATATGCATCTTGCCCTACGGCCTCCAACTGCACATACTGTATATTACCGTTCACAGCCAAGCGAATAGAATCCCTTATCAGGACTGGGTTCTTTGTATTGGTGGGATCTACCGTTACCTCAACAAATCCGTAGAGACTATCCTTTTTCAGTATATCCACATTGGAGAGCTTGGTTCCTTTTTCGCCGTCTATGTTCATACGGAAACTGCTTTTTGAAGCGTTCACCAATTCGATGGATTGTATGGTTAGTGAGTTATTATTTCTATTATATATCTTAAACTGTTTTGTAGCCGAGCCCAAGGTTGTAAAAACGGTATCGAAACGAATTGTATCATTAGAGAATGAGAGCGTGAGTTCTTCGCTATCCGAAAAGTCATTACCCTCCTGACAGCTATTAAATAACATAAGAAACAAGACTAGCAGGACAGAAGCCCCGGTGGACTTCATTAATGAAGAAAAGACATTAATCTTGCTTGGCTCTACTACTCTATATTTCATTTGTTACAGTTATTAAGTTTGGTGTTACTTTTTGATTACTTCGTATTCATCTATCATACAACAACTTTCATTTCACTGATTGTTAAAAAGTAACAAAAGTAACACTTTTTCTATTGTTTTTATTTGTCACCTTTTACATTCGGCAACTAAGCCTCTTCTACTAGATAATTATAAATATAAAAAATTGTGCGTTAAACAATTAGCATTATCCGATAACAATATTATACAAAAAGTCTTAGTATCACAAGAAAAGAGGCTGTCTTATAGTTTTTTTTCATCAGAGCTTCTTTGTCATCATCTTCACTTTCCTCTCCCGATATCCAATTCAAGATGTTCAAGATATCCAATATGACAAAAAACAGTAAAAACTACCAGATAGCCTCTTTTATATATCAGATCTCTATAAGCCGCATACTCCGTCTATCGAGCACGATTGACCGCTTATAATTTCTCCCTTTCCGGACGAAGCCCCGCTTGCTTCCCATTCGGCATAAGCCTCATTCAGCACTTTGAGATAATCTTCCACAGGGATAGAGCCTTGCACCACTTGCTTATTATTAAACAAATAGAAAGGAATATATTCCAATCCAAGCTCGTTTTCACTGTATTCTATATCCTTCTTTATTTCCGAAAGATATTTATCACTATCGAGCATAGCCAAGATTTCAGATTCTTGCAGACCGATGCTTGTACCTAACAGTACCAACACAGCAGGGTCGCTTATATTCTTACCTTTGACAAAATAAGCATCAAACAAAACTTCTTCGGCCTCAGTTCCCAAACCAGACTCCTTTGCCAGTTTCACCAATCTCAAAGCATCGGATGTGCTAACCACAACGAGATTATCAAAGTCATAGTCTAACCCAACTCCCTTAGCCATCTGCGCCACTTTGGCCTGCGTACGGCGAGCCTCATCTTCGGACATAGCAAACTTCTTGGCAAAATAAGTGTAAATAGATTGTGTTCCGGCTTTCTTCGGCAAGCTAGGATCTAATTCATAGCTGTGCCATACAACCTCTACATTCTTACGATGCGGGAATTGCTCCAAAGCTTTTTCGAGCCTACGTTTTCCAATATAGCAGTGCGGACAAGCTATATCCGACCATATATCTATTTTCATTTTATCCATAATTCAATTGATTTAATTAATACTAAGTAATAAGAACAATATACGATTGTATTTGTTACTTGACTACTTAAAAAAAGAGAAAAAAAGATATGAGCGTATGTCAAAAGTAAATCTTTACAATCAAAGTCACTTTTTACACACACCCATACTCGTATTCTTACAACCGGCTTCTCTTTATTTAGCCGGAATATTCTTCAACACTTCCAATAAGAAAGGCCACCATTTGGCTACAGAAGGAATTTCTATCTGCTCTTCGGGAGAGTGCGCGTTACGAATTGTCGGACCACATGAAATCATATCCAAATGCGGATATTTCTCCAAGAACAGACCACATTCCAATCCGGCATGTATAGCCATTATTTCAGGTTCTTTACCATACAGGCTTTCGTATGCCTTCTTAGCCACCGCCAATACTTTAGAGTCCGGATTTGGCTTCCATCCGGGGTAGCCTGCCGAATGCACAACCTCAGCTTTAGCCAATGTAAATACTGCATTTACAATATTACCCGCATCATCTTTCAACGAGTTGGTAGAGCTTCTTT
Source organism: Dysgonomonas sp. Shenzhen-Wh21 (assembly GCF_043392705.1). Classification (NCBI taxonomy): domain Bacteria; kingdom Pseudomonadati; phylum Bacteroidota; class Bacteroidia; order Bacteroidales; family Dysgonomonadaceae; genus Dysgonomonas; species Dysgonomonas sp. Shenzhen-Wh21. The sequence continues at coordinate 38,269 of NZ_JAIXHZ010000041.1, read as the reverse complement.
GGCTTGTTGTTATAACAATTGTATTGCCTTCTTTCATCTTCACGGATGCCAGATTTGTAGAAGTTTCTACCAAATCGGGTATTTCATGGCTCATCGCCAATACACCATGAGGACAAGCATAAATTCCGTTCAGCAAGTTACCGGTTGTTTCCTTATCGATAACAAAAGCCGGTATATCTGTCGAAGACACCGTCATTTTCACATTCGGGTCTACAACCTTGAGTTCGCCCTCTATTTGCGGAACGAGCGTATTCAATTCTACGATTACATCTTCCTTCTTGCTGTAAGGTACTCCGGCAATAGCATAAGCCTCGCGGGCAATCGCATTGTGAAGGTTTCCTCCATCGATCTCGGCAAGGACCAAATCTTGTTTTTTATTGAGTTCCCACAAGTAGCGGTTCAATATCTTATTGGCATTACCCAATCCTTTGTGAATTTCGGCTCCTGAGTGTCCTCCGTTCAATCCATTTACCTGAACTTTGAACCAAAAATAATTTGCAGGTACTTCTTCTTTCTTATATGTAAATGTAACAGTGGTAATCTTCCCTCCGGCACATCCTATATATATTTCACCTTCTTCTTCTGTATCCAGATTGATAAGCACGTCTCCGGTAAGGAAATCTTTTCCTAAAGCATACGCCCCTGTCAAACCTGTTTCTTCGTCTACGGTAAACAAACATTCGAGCTTGCCATGCTCTATTGTATCAGACGCCAAGATAGTCAAAGCAGCAGCAACACCCATACCATTATCAGCACCCAGGGTTGTTCCTTTGGCTTTGAGCCAATCTCCATCTATATAGGTTTCTATCGGATCGTTGTCGAAATCGTGCTTGGTTCCGCTATTTTTCTCGCACACCATATCTACATGCCCTTGGAGTATTACGGTCGGAAGATTTTCTTTACCCTTGGTTGCCGGTTTTGTTATCAAAACGTTGCCTGCATCGTCTTTTTTGGCTTGCAGGTTATGTTTTTTTGCGAATTCTAATAGGTAGGCGATTATTTTTTCTTCTTTTTTAGAAGGTCTCGGAATTTGAGTTATTTCGTGGAAATAATTCCATATACCACTCGGTTTTAAATCTTTAATTGTCATATTAATATTTTAATTATTACTTACACTTTCATAATAACATATAAAATTAAAGAGATATACCTTAAAATGCAATTTTTTTACAACTTTTAAAGGTTTAAAATTGATGTTGTTTTAACATAAAGATATATCTTTGCCAAGTCGTTAAAAAACACAGGCATAATTGCGCCTTGTTTTTTGCTACAGGATAAGATTAACTAAATGTTTTTATAAATGAAAAATATCTCTTACATTATTAATGGCGTTTTTGCTGTTGCAATAATCGTCCTTTTCATTTTATTTTTCACATCTAATAAGGGAAACACAGGAACTGAAGACTCATCTCTCACATTCACAAAAGGAGACTCTACCGGCATGCTTCCTATAGCTTATGTAAATGTAGATTCACTTTTGATAAACTACAATTATGCTAAAGATGCGAATGATGCGTTGATGAAAAAGTACAATAGTTCAAATGCTACTCTTACCCAAAAGCAAAGACAACTAGAAGCCGAAGGCGCAGAATTTCAGAGAAAAGTTCAAAACAATGCATTCTTAAGCCAAGAAAGAGCACAGCAAGAAGCTGCACGCATCCAGAAACTGGAAAGTGACCTGCATGCAATGGCTCAAAAATTGCAAGAAGATTACATGAGAGAACAGCAAAAAGTAAATACACAGATGGCCGATTCTGTTCGCCTGATATTGAAGGAGATGAACAAAACAGCCAACTACCAAATGATATTTAGCAATACAGGTTTGGATAATGTTCTGTTAGCCAAAGATGGTTATGATATTACACAGAAGGTGATAACCCTGTTGAATAGCCGCTACAAACCTGAAGCTTCTAAGTAATAGGTAAATGATTAAAAAATAGGGTAACACCAAATTGGAGTTATCCTATTTTTTTGCAGTATAGAGAAAAAATCAGCATTATGGACACGTATGGACTAATCGGATACCCTCTGAAACACTCATTTTCCAAGAAATTCTTTACCGAGAAATTCGAAAAGGAGGGAATTGATGCAGAGTATCTCAATTTTGAAATTGAAGATATCTCTCAATTTACTGATATTATCCGCAACTATACAACCCTTAAAGGTCTGAATGTAACAATCCCATACAAAGAAAAAATAATACCATACCTCGATGGACTCGACAAAGGGGCTGAAAGTATCGGGGCAGTAAATGTGATAAAAGTAATCCGAGACAAAAACAATGCAACAAGATTGATCGGATACAACTCCGATATTATCGGATTTCAGGAGTCTATCAGGCCGCTTATCAATACGGCTATCCATAAAAAAGCATTGATATTAGGAACAGGCGGTGCATCCAAGGCGGTAAAAGGAGCGTTAGATGCACTAGGCATAGAGTGGATATATGTATCGAGAACTCCGAGTGAAGGACAATTATCATACAACGATATTGACTCACAGGTAATGGAGAAATATACCGTCATCGTCAACACATCGCCACTCGGCACTTTTCCGGACGTAGACAATGCCCCCGACATCCCATACACCCTACTCACAGACAGACACCTACTGTTCGATCTGGTGTATAATCCGGCTGAAACAAAGTTTCTGAGGCTGGGCAAAGAGAATAAGGCTAGTATAAAAAACGGAGCCCAAATGCTCGAGCTGCAAGCCATTGCGGCATGGAAAATATGGAATGAATAAATTCCTTGGTAAGACAAATAGAAATGTGAAAGAAAACTTATACCTTTAAAGTCAAAAATCAAGATGAGAATTATAAATCTTTCAGAGCAAAACACTATCCTCAATCGTTTTGTCAGCGAATTGCGCGATGTAGACATCCAAAAGGATAGTATGCGTTTCAGACGAAATGTTGAACGCATAGGAGAAACAATGGCTTATGAGATCAGTAAAACACTGAATTATGCGCCGCTCGAAACTCAAACACCTCTGGGTACATCGATTACAAATGTGCCTACCGACCCTATCGTTATCGCTACAATACTTCGTGCAGGACTTGTTTTTCATCATGGATTTCTGGAATGCTTCGACAAAGCAGAGAATGCTTTTGTTTCTGCCTATAGGAAATACAGAGAAAACCATCAAAGTTTTCATATCCACATCGAATACATCGCTTCTCCACAAATAGAGAATAAGGTTTTGATCCTTACCGACCCGATGTTAGCTACAGGTGGCAGTATGGATTTATCATATCAGGCGCTATTGACAAAAGGTGAGCCAAGCCATGTGCATATAGCGACTATAATAGCAAGCAAGCAAGCTATTGACTATTGTGCAAAAAACTTCCCTCAGGAAAAGACTACAATATGGGCTGCGGCTATCGATCCAGAACTGAACGAATCGGCATATATCGTTCCCGGATTAGGCGATGCCGGAGATTTGGCATACGGAGAAAAAGAATAAATACGATATTTATAAAATCAAAAAAGAGGAAAAACTTATCTTTCCTCTTTTTTTGCTATATATCGCTCTACTAATTAGTTCCTTTTGGAATACAACCAAGCTGTTTCGTATTTTGGATTCTCTTTACGGAATGTGTCCAAAAAGCCTTCGGCTTCAGGCTTATCAGAGAATGAAGCTACATAGATACGGAAACGACCTCCTGCTTCTAAGATATTTACACTCTGAAGACCACTCTTCTTAATCTTGTCCAACAAACGTTCTGCTCTCGATTGCGTATCCTCTCCTCCTACAATGATATAGTATGTACGTAAAGATTGAGGCGGTGTTTGAGACTCTTTATTCTCTACCTTGGCTTCTACAACCTTAACAGAATCAGGATCTAATAATGGTTTTACTTGTTCTGCAAGAGAATAGATAAAGCCCGATTGCTGAGGTATCCCGCTTTGCATATCTGTATTGTTACTTACATTTGCCGATGGCACTGTGAATAAAAACATGGCAACCACAGCAGCAGCAACACTTCCGAGAGCATATTTAATCGGAAAGCTTTTTCTCGAAACAGACTCCCGTCTATTTATATCCGACAGATTGCTTAACCCTACAGCGGTAAGACCATAAAGAGATGGAAACACAAAAGATGGATTAGCCTCGAACAGAAGTTTACCTTCCTTATTCATATATAAACTACCCAATCTTCCACAAGTTACAGGCTTTTGAGTAGAAAGCTCTTGTTTTAACCCTTTGACAAAATCTTTTATTTTTTGCAATGCAGCATTATATGTCATTTTCCCGTCTCTTATATAATAAGAGACGATTACACCATCATCATGCTTCAGATCAGGGTTGAAAGTTATCATATATCCGGGTACGGAAACATTAGCATCAATATGATGCAATGGTTCCTCCTGATTGACAATAAACCCACCCAACTCTGGTATAATCACACAGTTATGGATTGGCAAGGCAAATTCTAAATATGTAAAGACTTTGTTTTCCATAGAGGCAAAGATAATTATAAGTTGTAGAAATGAAAAAGATGATGTTCTCTTTTATTTAAAAAGTTACTAACAATTAACCGTGAAAATTGTTAAAAAAAAGTTACTTTTGGGACTAATTAGCTAAAACAGAATATGGAACTTGAACAAATTATTACAGAGCACATCCGAAAGTCTATCTCTGTAAAGGAATCTATACTATCCAATCCGGCGATCATGGCAAGTATCAAAGATGCTGCTACAGCAACAGTGGATGCTTATAAAAGAGGAAAAAAAACACTGATTGCAGGAAATGGAGGAAGTGCTGCAGATGCACAACATATAGCCGGGGAGTTTGTCAGCCGATTTTATTTCGATAGGCCCGGAATTCCTTCCATAGCATTATCAACTGATACATCTATTATAACAGCAATAGGAAACGACTACGGATTCGACAGACTTTTTGAGAGACAAGTGCATGCTCAGGGTGCAGAAGGCGATATTTTTATCGGTCTTACAACATCCGGCAACTCCGAAAACATTGTCAGGGCACTGCATGCATGTAAAGGAAAAGGCATAAAATCTATAGTTTTGACGGGTAAATCGGGAGGCAAAGCTTCTGAGCTATCTGATATTTGTATAAAAGTTCCGTCGGAGGAAACTCCAAGAATACAGGAATCACATATACTTATAGCTCATATTATTTGCTGTATCGTTGAAGAAGAGTTATTTGGAAATCAAAAGTAGCCTCAATCTTGATTGTATTGAAACCGACTCCGGATACCAATATATATATTATCTAAAATTGTTTTAACTTAAAAATTAGCTACATTTGTAAAGTTAAAAATAACAAACATTGTATGATCGAGACACAATATCAAAATAGATTACCCCTGAACCATCTGACAGGCACCTAGATACACGCTGATGGTTGTTGCAAAAGGATATTTATAGATTATTGAATTGTTTACTAAAATAATAAACCTTGAATACAAATTAACATAGAAAATCTAGAGTCATTGCTTTTAAGCCTTTAATATTTTAAATATATGAAAAGAGTTATTCTTTATTTTTTTATTTCATTAATTTCAGGAAACCTGTTGTTTGCCCAGATGTCCGACTCACAGGTCATAGAATATGTTAAAACAGAGGCAGCCAAAGGAACTTCCCAACAAATGATTGCTACCGAACTTTTGAAGCGGGGAGCAACTCAAGACCAGCTATTAAGGATAAAAAGTCAGGTAAATCAGCAAAATCAGAATACCAGCAATATAAACACCCCGACAAGCAGACCGACACTCAGAAAAGACGTAACGAGTGAAACGTACGCTCTTAGAAATGACTCCATAGCCAGACAGTTGGAATACCAACGAGAATATGGCCTTTTAGAAGATAACAAACCTGTAATTTTCGGTAAAAATATATTCAACCAAAAGAATCTTTCATTTCTACCTAATATGAATATCCCGACGCCCGAAGATTATAAATTAGGACCCGGTGATGAAATAGTCATTGATATCTGGGGGGCTTCTCAAGCATCACTGCAACAAATAATTTCTCCGGAAGGGAGTATTGTAGTAGACAGGCTTGGCCCTGTTTACTTAAACGGAATGACAATAAGAGAAGCGAACTCTTATATACAACAAAAGTTTTCTAGTGTTTATTCAGGCATCGGTAACGAAGGAGGATCTTCCCAAATAAAACTTACTTTAGGCCAAATACGTACTATCCAGATAAACATATTAGGAGAGGTTGCTGTACCGGGTACATATGCCTTATCTTCTCTCTCATCGGTATTTCATGCTTTATACAATGCAGGAGGGATAAATGACATCGGTTCTTTACGTTCTATTCAACTGTATCGTAAAGGTAAGCTCATAAAAACAATAGACATCTATCAGTATCTATTGAATGGGAATGCAAGTGGCGAAACCCGTTTGATGGATGGAGATATTATTATGGTTCCTCCATACATCTCTCTTGTAGAGATAGTAGGGAAAATAAAACGCCCTATGTTTTATGAGATGACAGTAACCGAAACCCTTTCAGACTTAATTAAATATTCGGGAGGTTTTACAGGCGATGCATACAAAGACAAAATAGATATTACTAGAAAAACAGGAAAATACGATAAGGCCTATACTGTTAGTTCTAAAGATTTTGAGAATTTCATATTAGACGATAAAGATAGCATCTTTGTTAGTGCGGGCTTAAATCAGTTTGACAATAGAGTTGAAATAAAAGGTGCAGTATTCAGACCCGGTTACTATGAAGTGGGCGAACAGATAAAAACAATAAAGAATCTAATCGAGAAAGCCGGAGGTATTAAAGAAAATGCATTCCTCAACAGAGCGATACTCACAAGGGAAAGAGCAGACTTAACTCGTGAAACAGTTCCTATTAACTTGAAAAATCTTCTTGAAGGCCGTACCGCAGATATCAATCTGAAGAAAAATGATATGCTTCTTGTGGCTTCAGATAGTGTATTAGTTGAATTGGGCAGCTTCACAATTTATGGCGATGTACAGGTTCCGGGTGAATATGACTATGCCGAAGGAACAAGTATCGAAGACTTAATCATCAAAGCTGGAGGTCTTCTGAAATCAGCCTCTTTAGCAAAAGTGGATGTTTCGAGAAGGATCGTTGACCCTTTAAGTATTGAGAGCCCAAATGTGATAGCCGATATCTATACATTTAATATAAAGAATGGATTGGTAGTAGATGGTCCACCCGATTTTGTATTGAATCCATACGATCAAGTTTACGTAAGGCGTAGTCCGGGATATATCGAACAAAGAAATATAGAAATTGCGGGCGAAGTTCTATTTCCGGGCAAATATGCTTTGAAGGAGAAAACCGAAAGACTATCGGATATTGTAAAACGAGCTGGCAATTTAACCCCCCATGCATTTTCTGCCGGAGCAAGGTTGTTAAGAGAGAAAACAATAATGGAAATGACTGAAGAGAGAAAAGCTATGCAAGCCCTATCAAAGGGACTGAAGGACTCTATTTCTACAGATTTACTAAACATTAATCCTTATTACTCAGTAGGTATAGAATTGGACAAAGCGATTGCAAATCCAAAATCAGAATATGACCTTGTTCTTCGAGAAGGAGATCAACTTATTGTACCGGAATATGATAACACTGTAAAAATTAATGGTTCCGTCATGTACCCAAATACTGTTCTATACAAAAGAGGACAGAAAGTATCTTATTACATTAATCAAGCTGGAGGATACAGTGATTTGGCAGAAAAGAAAAGAGCATATATTGTATATATGAATGGAACTGTTGCTAAGGTTAAGGGTTCAAATAGAGATGCAATCCAACCCGGATGTAATATTGTTATCCCATCTAAGGAACAGAAAGAGAAAATGTCATTAGCTCAGATATTAAGCCTAGGTACCAGTGTTACATCTATGGCTTCTGTCGTTGCTTTATTAATAAATAATTTGAGCAAGTAAAATGGAAGGACAAAGACAAAATAATATATCAGAGGAAAAAGAAATTGACCTGCTAGCATTAGGTAAGAAAATCTGGCTAAAGAAAAAGTTTATACTAAAAGTTGTTGGTATAGGTTTTATTTTCGGATTGGTAGTTGCCTTTAGTATACCTAAGGAATATACAACGACGGTGGTGCTACTCCCAGATACCCAGTCCTCATCATCTGGGACATTGAGTTCTTTGGCATCTTTGGCAGGCATAAATTTAGGGGGAGCTCCCGGAACAAACGCTTTGGCCACGCCAGATCTATACCCAGATATTGTGAATTCTTCACTTTTCTCACAAGGGTTGTTAAATATTGTTGTAATGGATTCTGAAAAAAAAATCGACACAACTTTATACGCATACCTTAATAATTATCAGTCAGCAGCATGGTGGAATCACATATTAGGAGCTCCTAGATTATTGAAAGGACTACTTTCATTTGAAAGGAACAAAGATATAACAGACAAGAAGGAGACTTACAACAATTACTTCATACCAAAAGAAGAACAAAAAATATTAGATAATCTGAAGAGCAGATTAGCTATAGGCTTTAATAAAAAAACAGGAATTACAACTATTGATGTTACAATGCAAAGCCCTGAAATTTCTGCATATATAGCTGATACATTAACATCATATCTCCAGTCATATATTATTGATTATCGCACGCAAAAAACACGTCAAGATTTAGAATATGCACAAAAGTTATATCAAGAATCCAAAGAAAATTATTATAAAGCACAGAAAGATTTAGCTGTATTTATTGATGGTAACCTGAATGTCGTCTCCGCCTCCTTCAGAACAACCCAGGAGCGATTACAAAATGAAGTTAATCTGGCTTATTCTGTTTATAACCAGACAGCACAACAACTTCAATTAGCAAAAATAAAAGTACAAGATAACACTCCTGTTTTCACTGTCATACAGCCAGCAGTACAGCCACTGGAACCTTCTAAGCCTTCGAAAAAATTAATTATGATCGTATTTTTATTTTCATCTTTAATGGGTGCATCAGCATGGGTACTAAAAGACGATTTATTGGGAATATCGAAAAAGAATACTGAAATAAAATAATTTTGATTCGCAAACTAAAATATAAGCGTATATCCAAAATTGTAAGGATTTCATATATGCTAAAAATTGACAAATAAGCTTTAATGGAAGATAAAAAACGTTTAGGTATAAACCTTGTAGCGCAGCTATTTGCGTTTATTGTAGGATTTATCATTAACTTCTTCTTAGCGCCTTTTGTTATAGCTAAATTAGGAGCTGAGGCATATGGGTTTATCGGACTAGCTAATAACTTTGTTTCCTATACAACACTAATAACCATCGCACTTAATTCAATGGCTGCTCGTTTTATAACAGTCAGTTTTCATAGAGGTGATACTGAACTCGCAAAAAAATAGTTTGCCTCTGTGTACTATTCGAACCTTTTCTTAGCTATAGTTATAGCACTTTTTGCAATATTTATAGTTGGATTTCTTAATTACCTTATACAGATTCCACCTGAACTAGTTGGAGATGTAAAATTATTATTTGGATTGACATTCATTAATTCAATTATAGCACTTACCTCTAATGTATACTCTATAGCTACTTTTGTTAAAAACCGATTAGATCTATCCTCTCTAAGAAATATAGTTTCTAATCTATTAAGAGTACTCTTTATAATAACACCTTTCCTGCTATTTGTACCACATCTATGGTATTATGGTATCTCTGCCATAGCAGCAACTTTATTTATTGCAATAACTAATCGCAGATTAACTCGAAATTTACTGCCTGGTTTTAAAATAAATAAGTCATTATATGACTTTAAGTTAGTAAAGGAACTTATTTTTTCGGGAGTCTGGAATTTATTTAGCAAATTAAGTGAAGTATTATCTACAGGTATAGATTTATTGCTCGCCAATCTTTTTATTAGTGCTACGGCTATGGGTACACTTTCTATCAGTAAAGCTGTCCCAATAGTAATCTTATCTTTGTGCAGTTCTATTGCGGCAGTATTTGCCCCTAAATTAACAGAATTGTATGCGAAAGGTGAGATTCTGCAGTTAAAAAAAGAACTATTGAACAACATACGAATTATGGGTATTTTGTCTGCGCTTCCACTAATAGTATTCCTTATTTTAGGTGAAGTCTTTTTTCAGTTTTGGGTACCTACACAAGATGCTAATCGTTTAAGTGTTCTTTCTTCAATTGCTATATTAAGTATGTTGATCCTCATGCCGATAGAAAGTTTGTGGAATATTTTTACTATTACAAATAAAGTAAAACAAGTATCAATAACTTTATTTATATTCAACCTTCTTTTATCTGCGACTATTTTTATAGGAATCTTTTATTTTGATAGCGAATATCATAAACTTTTGTCTATTGTCGTTGCACATTTCATTTGGGGTGCAATACGAGGTTTAACATATTTACCAATATATGGCGCGAAATGTCTAGGGCTCAAATGGTATACATTCTACCCTTTGATATTGAAAATTCTATTTCTATCTACAATAATAATAATTAGCCTCTCACTCTTGAAACGATATTTCATCATTAATAACTGGCTGGATTTCATACTATATGCTTCCCTTATAGGTATAATTACCACAATTATCATGGGCATATTCATTTTACAGAAAAACCAAAAAGCAAAGATTATTTATCTAATAAAACAAAGATTACTTTAGTAATAATACAAAGAAATATGAAAAAAAAAGCTAAAATAATTGCATTATATCTACCTCAATTTCATCCTACACCTAATAATGATATTTGGTGGGGAAAAGGATTTACTGAATGGACTAACCTTTGTAAAGCAAGGCCTCTTTTTAAAGGGCATTATCAACCTAGAGTTCCTGCAGATCTTGGATTTTACGATTTGCGAATGCCTGAAGCTAGAAAAATGCAAGCTGACATGGCTCGAGAATACGGTGTTGATGCATTTTGCTACTATCATTATTGGTTCGATGACAATCACCAAGAGCTGGAGAGACCCTTTAATGAGGTCCTTAGTTCTGGTGAGCCTGATTTTCCTTTTATGCTATGCTGGGCTAATGAAAGTTGGCATACAAAGTTTTGGAGACATGATGGCACCTCTGAAAAAAAATTACTTGTAGAGCAAAAATATGGAAATGAGAACTCAAATATATTACATTTTGAACATTTACTCTCAGCATTCAAAGACCCTCGCTATCTTAGGAAAGATGACAAACCTCTGTTTATGATATACAGACCTCTAGCGTTTCCTAATGTAAAGGAATTTATCGAATTGTGGCAAAAATTAGCTATCAAAAATGGATTGAATGGAATTTATTTTATAGGACAAACTGAATATGTTGATTCTGTAGGGGATGAGATTCTAGCTTTAGGTTTTGATGCAGTGAATGCTGTACGTCTTTATGAAGAATTCTCTTACAATAAGAAGAAGAACTTGTTGACAAAAATTTATCTGAAAACATTAAAACTAACAAAGGTTAAATTTTTCCCCAAAAACAGAAGAATTGACTATAGAAAATGCTATTCTAAGTTTGTTGGAGAAAAAGAGAAAGAAGAATTTATAGTTCCAACCTTAATCCCTAATTTTGATCATACCCCAAGAAGTGGTATGGGAGGACATTTATTAGATAACTCTACTCCGGAATATTTTGGCATGCATGCTAAGCAAGTTTTTGAAACATTAAAGATGAAAACAGATAATGAACCCCTTGTCTTTATTAAGTCATGGAATGAGTGGGGTGAAGGAAACTATATGGAACCTGACCTTCGTTACGGAAAAGGCTATTTAAAAGAACTAAAGAAAGCAAAAGAAGAGTTTGAATCTTAAAAACAAACATGTATGATCCCCAAGACTATTCATTACTGTTGGTTTGGAAGAAAACCATTGCCTGCATTAGCTATAAAGTGTATAGAATCATGGAAAAAGTATCTTCCTGATTATGCGATAAAAGAATGGAATGAAGACAACTTTAATGTAGACATAATACCTTATACACAAGAGGCATATAACGTAAAGAAATATGCGTATGTAAGCGACTATGCACGCTTTAAAGTTCTACATGACGAAGGAGGGATATATCTGGACGTTGATGTAGAAGTATTAAAGTCTTTAGATAGCTTGTTAACAAATAAAGCATTTGCTGGATTTGAAACAGACACGATGGTTGCTCCTGGCCTAATATTAGGTGCAGAAAAAGAAGATAAATTAATAAAAGATATTCTGAATAGATATAATAACAAATCATTCATCCTATCTGATGGATCTTTCAATTACGAGACTGTAGTTGTTCACATGACAAATATCCTGGTTGAAAAAGGCCTACTGTTAAATGGTAAATTACAAACCATATCCGGATTGACAATCTATCCTTCTGATTATTTTTCGCCAAAGTCATTCGAAACAGATAAGATAAATATTACTAAGAATACATACACAATTCATCATTATGCAGCCAGTTGGGTGCCAAGGTATATGCAACTGGAGAAGAAAATTTGGAATCTTTTGAATTTAAAGAACAGATATTTTCTTGCGAGATTCGTAGCTAAAATAAAGAAAATAAAGAATAAAATATAAGGACGGAATTGTCCGTTAAGCAATTTAATAAATGAAACCCAAAAGACTAAGCATTATAGTCCCTGTATATAACGTAGAACCATACATAGCAAAGTGTTTAACGTCCATATATTCGCAAGATGTGCCCTTTGATACTTATGATGTGGTTATTGTTAATGACGGGACAAAAGATAATAGTATGAGTATTGTCAGTAAATACATGCACCAATATTCAAATATAACTATTATCAATCAAGAGAATAAGGGATTAAGTGAAGCGAGGAATGCTGGTCTAAAAATTGCTGATGGACAATATATCTGGTTTATCGACAGTGATGATTGGATAGAAAAAGATGTTCTTAAGAAACTCTATCAGCTGATAGATAAATATGAAGCTGATGTCTATGCTACCCCGCTGAATAGAGTAAAAGATGACATCAATATAGGGAATGATTTTTCCATAGCTGATAATATTCTTATAAAAGGTAAAAATTACCTGTTTGAAAATTTGCCTTACGGTGCATCTCCACGCTTTATACTAAAGCGAGATTTCTTACTTGTTAATAATTTAAAATTCCGTCCCAACTTATTACATGAAGACGGAGAGTTTGGTCCTAAAATGTTATATCTTGCAAATGATATTTACATCATGAGCAATTCTATTTATAATTATCGTCTTCGTTCCTCTGGTTCAATAATGAGTTCGTGGAAAAAGAAAAATTCAGAAGACTTAATTTGTATTCATAAAGATTTAGCTATTTTTTGTACTAATATGATAGAAGACATTAATGACAAAAGGAAGTTTAATGTTATTATTTTTAATACACTAAGAGTTTCAATTCTATTTGCCAAAGATCAATGGCAGACAAAAGAATTTAAAGAGTTTTATAATGAGTATAAAAATTATATAAAAGAAAAAGCATGTAGTAATATAAATAGATTTACATTTAAGCATTTTGGTTTTAAGGTGTTCTTCAGTTATATTCTTATCTATATAAATCCCATATTCTTTTATAAATGTAAAAACTTATTATGATTATTTTTGCATACTTATATAAAGTAATAAATAAAATCTTTAGGGTTTTGATGAAAACTCAATGGGTTATTACATTCCTTAAGCTTAAACTAAACGGAGTGAAGTTTTCTTCTGATTTTAAATCGAATGGAATTCCTATTTGTCATATCGATCTAGATGCTGAAGTATCTATTGGATATAAGTTTAAGATGAATAATGGACTTCTTAATAATATGATAGGGAGGCAACAACCTTGTTTTTTTGTAGTAGCAAAGGGAGGTGAATTAAATATAAAGAACAATGTAGGCATAAGCGCAACTGCAATAGTTTGCTGGAGTAAAGTAGAAATCGGAAATAATGTACGCATAGGAGGAGGAACTGTTATATATGATACGGATCATCATTCACTAGACTATAAAGAACGCACAGCAGTTCCTGAAATTAAAGAGAATATTAAAACTTCTCCTGTTATTATAAAAGATAACGTATTTATAGGTGCAAACTCAACTATATTGAAAGGAGTAACAATAGGTGAAAATTCAATTATTGGAGCATGTTCAGTTGTGACTAAGAACGTTCCAAAAAATGAAATATGGGCAGGGAATCCAGCCAGGTTTATTAAATCTTTAGGTTAATGGGATCAGTAGGTAACTACATATTTTTAGAAACACTTCTATTATTTATTTTCATCTTTTGTGGATTTGGAATAAGCAAAGGCAGAAAAGATCAATTTTGGATCTATTCGAGCATTGTTATTATATCATATTCTTTAATTAAAGGACTAAGATATGGTAGAGGTCCTGATTATCTATGGTACAAGCTCCAATATGAGAATATGGATCTTGCAGAAAAGAAAGAATTGGGATTTAGATTTGTAAACGAGATTCTCAGCGCACTGGATATACCGTATTATGGAGCATTTATTCTTTATAGCTTCGTCCTGATAGTTGCTGTAATGATGCTACTGAAAAACTATAGAGAAATAGCCATGTATGCTCTACCTATATTTTTTATTGTTACAGGCTCTTATTGGGCCACTGCTGCAATTCGACAATATTTAGCAATGGCCTTTATCCTTATCGCATTCTTATATTTAATGAAGGATCATATATGGAAATGTTTGGGTTTTATGCTTATTGGGATACTAATTCATACTGCATCTTTTATCTTTCTGCCTTTTTTCTTATTATTTTATTATATAAAAATTCCTATTAAATCTCCTTATCCACTTATTGCATTATATTTGATTGTCTTCTTTATGTGGAAAATTGAATATTGGAGTGAATATGTTATTCTTTTTGATGCTCTTAGCTTAGATAAGGATGTGAAATTTTCAGGTTATTTAAACAATGCTGAATTTTGGTTTACTGATGCAGGATCAGATGGAAATATAGCATCTATCACTCTTTTATTTAGACGGTTATTATCAAATGTAATCCTTATTTATTTTGGAGTAAAATATTTGAATCGTATCCAGAACTTCAGATTACCTTTTTTCCTGTTTTATCTCTCAATTATTATATTAAAAGTATCTGGAGATATTGAACTGCCGATGAGGATCGGTCTTGGGTTTAATACTTTCGAAATGTTTGTAGCAGGAGTTGTACTATCAGAGACTAAAAAGACAGATATTTATACCTTTTGCGCTATGTTTTTTTTAATAATAAATTACGGGTATAATTGGATTGCACCCTTATTATCCGCAACCCCTGAAACAAGTATGTTTATATGGGATATCATTCATTAAATAGATAAAAAAGATGGAACTAGTTTCTATTATTATTGCAACATATAATGCTGAAACATTTTTAGAACGAGCTATTAGAAGTGTTTTAGACCAGACTTACCCTAATATAGAATGTATTGTCATTGATGGTTGTTCGACCGATAATACATTAAATATTCTTGAGAAATACAAATCTGAAAAATTTTGTGTTCTATCAGAACCTGACAAAGGTATTTACGATGCATTAAATAAAGGATGGAAATTAGCAAAAGGAGATTGGATACATGTTCTAGGATCCGATGACGAATTGCTCCCTGATGCAATAAAGGTGTTAATCGAGGAGTCAACTGGATTTGATGTAGTATACGGAAATACTATTGACCGTTATCCTAATGAGACTCTAAGATATTGGACGGCTAAAGATTATACTATGATTAAATATGTAATGATCTGCTGTCATCAAGGAATGATTATGAGACGTTCGGCGATTGAATCTATGGGTGGGTTTAATACTAAATATCCCTTAAGAGCTGATTTTGACTTAACTCAAAAGTTATATTTGCAAGGATATCACTTTAAACAAATAAAAAAAGATATTGCATATTTTTTTATTGAAGGGACAAGTGGTATGGCTCCTTTACATACAGATATTGAACGTTATAAAATACTTAAGGCTAATAAATCAACAAAGTTTCCATTTTTTGCATTTTCTTACTTTTTTATTAGAAAAATAGTCAAACGGTTTTTGATATTCTTAAGGATTAAAAAAAAATAATTATATATTAAAAATGCAGCATACTATAATATGAATCCAAAACGAAAAAAAGCATATAGCAGTTATTTAAAGCATATAGGAACATTCTTAATATTTATAATAATATTTAATTCGTGTCAAGACGAAAAGGCTGAAGATATAGAATATATAAATAAACACACTAAAATAATTGCTCATCGAGGATATTGGAATATTAAGGGTTCTACTGAAAATTCGATATCTTCACTGACTAATGCACAAATGAGGGGATTTTACGGATCTGAATTTGATGTATTTATTACATCTGATGGGATACCGGTTATTAGTCACGAAAAGTATATAAATAAAATGACCATTGAAGATACACCCTATAAAAATATTAAAAATTATATATTGAGAAATGGTGAAATATTACCAACTTTAGAAAGATACTTAATTGTAGGTGCAAAACATAAAGAGACCAAACTAATATTGGAGATCAAACCCCTTTCAACAAAAGATAAAGAAGATGATGCGGTCAAAATCATAAGAGAACTAGTTGGAAATTATAATATGGATGAACAAGTTAATTATATCTCTTTCAGTTTAAATATTTGCACAAAAATGCGAAAATTGAACCCTTCAGCTAAGATATTTTACACAAATGGAGATTTAGCTCCATCAAGAGTCAAAGAACTTGGGTTAAGTGGTATTTCATATAATTATAGTATCTTTAATAAAAATATCAACTGGATCAAAGAAGCAAAAAATTTGGGTTTAATGACCAACGTATGGGTTGTAAATGATGTAGAACTGATGAAAGAATTCTTAAAGGAAGATGTAGATTTTATAACTACCGACGAACCCGTAATGTTGACACAAGTAATACGAAAAAATACTAGCAAATGAAAAAAATAAATTCACATGAACTGCATGCACTTCTTCTAGATTTAGCTATTACATTTGATAGAATATGTAAAAACAACAAAATACCGTATTATATGCTAGGAGGAACTATGCTAGGGGCTGTTCGACATCAAGGATTCATTCCATGGGATGACGATATGGATTTTGGAGTCTCTTCCGAATTCTTTCCTATATTATTAGAAGCCTTATCATTAGAACTACCCGAATACTATAAAGTTCGAACAATAAAAAATTGCGATCTTTTTTATGTGAATTTCATCAAGATAGAAGATACTCGAACGTTGATTAATGAAGTGGGTAAGTCTGAATGCAATGATAAAATAGGGGTCTTCTTGGATATTTTCCCTTTATATAGAACTAATAGTAAGAAAAGTATATTTAGTTTAAACTCAATTATTGTAAAACTAGTTACTCTACAAGCTATCATATTCACTGATACATCTCAGAGAAAAGGAGTGAAAAAAAAAATAGCTTCTATAGCTAAAATTATTTACCCATTCTCGCGTTTCACTATTCATAAATTAATTGATTATCTATTTAAGCTTAGAGAGCATCACGGAAAAAGGAATGATTGTATTTGTAATTTTTATGGGGCTTGGGGATTAAAAGAGCTAATATCAGCGAAGATAATCGGAAATCCAAAAGAATATAAATTTGAAAACATTACACTTTCTGGTGTAGAAAATAGCGACGCATATTTAAAAAGTTTATATAATAATTATATGGAGGTACCTCCAGTCGAAAAACGTCGCATTCACTTAAAGGAAATGTTTTTTGTATCCAAAGATCATATTTAAATAGCATAGAGTAAATTTTACACATGAAAAATAAAGCAATGAATTGTTTGTAGTTAATATTATGATAAAAGATAAGTTAGTCATTTACACATCGGGAACATTTGATATGTTCCATAGTAATCATTTAAAAATGATTGAATATGCAAGAGGTCTAGGTGATATATTAATAGTGGGTGTTAGTACTGATGAGTTAGTTAGTTCTTATAAACCTGTCCCAATCATTCCTTTTGAGGAACGTATTGCCATAATTAAAGCTTTAAAATACCCTGACATTGTAATTCCTCAAGAGTCTTTAGATCATACGGATGTTGTCAGGAATCTAAATATAGACGTCTTTGTTGTAGGTAATGATTGGGTAGGAAAATACGATTACTTAAAAGAATTAGGAGTACAAGTCTGTTATTTTCCGTATGGCAAGGGTATTTCCAGTTCTTCTCTAAAACAACAAATAAGTGAAAACTATGAGAAATTAAAAAAACAGTCAATTATACGGAAAAATCCCGATATTAAATAAACAAAACAAATGAAAACGGCGGTTATTACGGGTAGTACAAAAGGAATTGGATTAGCATTATCAAAAAGAATGCTTACATTAGGATATAAAGTATATATGACTTACTTCCATGATGATGCCCATGCGGAGATTTTATACCAAACATTTTCTCAGAAATATAATAATGACCATTTTGTTATAGACAAAGTTGATCTATCTAATCGCGATAAGGCTATTGAATATATTTATAAATTAAAGGAGGAAGTTAAAGCTATTGATGTTTTGATATTGAATGCAACCGTTACGGATCGTACCCCTTTTGAAAATATGGAACTAGATAGTTTTGAGAAAGTCTTAAGAACAAATGTAACGATACCATTTCTTTTTGTTCAATCCTTATTAAACAATATAAAACTCAGCAAAGATAAATGCATTATTTTTACAGGCTCTATAATGGGTATATACCCGCATCCTTTATCTATAGCCTATGGTGTAAGTAAATCAGCTGGACATGCATTAGCAAAAAATCTAGTGAAATTTCTAGAGCCTTATGGAGTAAGAAGCAACGTGATTGCGCCTGGATTCGTAGAAACAGAAATGCAAAAAGATAAGCCTATGCATATTAGAGAAAATATATGCAATAAACTATCCTTGCATCGTTTTGCTACCGTTGAAGAAATTGTAGATGCATTCATATTTGTTATTAATAACCAATACATAAATGGCACAATCCTAGAAATTGATGGAGGTTATTGTTATAAGTAATTATATAGTTGCCTCTTGTTTATGAAAGATAGGCACAAGAAATAGAAGGTCTTTCAACATCAGAAGGATTAGCAATGCGTTAGATTCATAGAGCATATATTTTTGTATTTGCGGAGACACATAAGCCATATACTTGTTATTAATTAGATTAGACCTAAAAATAAATGAAAATAGCGATTGATATGACTCCACTTTATAATAGAAAATTAACAGGAGTTGAAAATTATGGTATAGAACTATATCAGGCATTAATAAAAACTAGTGCGGATGTCTATCCTATATTCAGAATGGAAAATATATTAGATAACAATCCTAATACCATTATAATAAAAGAATCAAATAGACTATTAGTAGACAATCTATTACTTTCTAAAACGGTGAGGAGTTTAAATATAAAATCTGTTATTTTCCCTATTTTTCCTCCTCCAATAGATATTTATTGGAGAAAAAAATATTTAGTTGCAACAACAATCCACGATCTAGCATTTAAGCACTTTTCTTCTACTCTTTCTTTAAATGCTCGCATTTATATAAAGCCTAAATTAAATTTAGCATTGAAGCATGCTGATAAAATTATTACTATATCAGAAACTGTAAAAAAAGAGATAGAAAAATATACAAATAAACAAGTTATTAATTGGGGTGAAAATATTTCAAAAAAATACTTGCAAACAGAAGATTATATAAAAGAAGCATTCTTATCCCAATGGGAATTAAAACCTGATAATTATTTTCTATCCGTCTCAACTATTGAGCCTCGGAAAAACTTCAAATATTTACTTCAGATATTTAAAGAATATAGGAATATTGACCATAGCATTAAGCTCGTACTAGTTGGACGGAAGGGTTGGGGGAAAGACAAAGAACTTAATCGATTAGTAACAGAACTATCTAATTCAATTATATTCACAAATTACATTTCTAATGAAGAGTTAATGACTCTATACCATTATTCAAAAGCTTTTTTCCTTTTATCCTTGTATGAAGGATTTGGCAGAACTCCATTGGAGGCATTAGCCTGTGATGCGAGGGTCTTTGTCTCTGACATACCTATTTTTAGAGAAACTTTAAAGGAAAATGTAATTTATCTACCATTAAATGACATTGATAATTGCATAAAAATATTGAATAATTACGATTTTACATCAAATAAAAAGAAAAATATAGATATTCCATTTGACATTTTAGATAATAATATTTCAAAAAACTTTAAAGACCTAATTAATTAATAATGAACACAGTTGGAATATTAAACATAAAAATTCAGAATTTATCTCGCCAGAACTTATTAGAACAACTTAATGAAGGAATATTAATGCCTATAAATGTAGATGTTCTTATGAAACTTCAAAAAGATAAATCCTTCTATAATGTATATAGTGCAGCGAACTGGGTTGTGTGTGACAGTAAGATTATAGCTCTTAGTTTAAAATTTTTAAAAAATCAGATAAAAGAAGTTATACCAGGCTCTTCTTTTTTCCCTCTATTTTATAATTATCACAAAAAGAATGAAAAGATAAAAATATTTTTACTTGGAGCTGGGCCTGATGTTGCTGTTACTGCAATGAAAAAAATCAATGAGAAAGTAGGCCGTAAAATAATAGTCGGAGCACATGCTCCCTCGTATGGCTTCGAAAAGAACCCTAAAGAATGTGAAGATATTATCCAAATGATAAATAAAACTGATGCTACAGTTCTAGTGGTTGGTGTTGGAGCTCCTAAACAAGAGAAATGGATATATAGTTATAAAAATAAACTCCCGAATATAAGATTATTTATGGCACTTGGAGCCACAATAGATTTTGAAGCAGGCAACGTCAAACGTGCACCTAAGATATTTCAAAAATTAGCATTAGAATGGCTTTATCGTATGATTAAAGATCCTGGAAGATTGATAAAACGCTATTTGGTCGATGACATTCCTTTTTTTTATTATCTATTACAACAAAAATTAGATCTTTACAAAAACCCATTTAGAGAATAAAACTATGAGAAAAGTTATTGCATCCCAAATACAGACTTCTATTGATGTTAAACAATTAATTTTATCTGATGAGTTATTTCTGCTTGATATACAGAAAGCAGCTGATATAATAACTAGAGCCTATCAGAATAACAAGAAAACTTTACTCGCAGGAAATGGCGGAAGCGCTGCTGATGCACAACATATTGCTGGCGAATTTGTTAGCCGCTTTTATTTTGACCGTCCAGGTTTACCCGCGATTGCATTAAGTACAGATACTTCTATATTAACAGCCATAGGTAATGACTATGGATATGAAAAACTTTTTGCAAGACAGGTGCAAGCACAAGGCAATGAAGGTGATGTATTTATTGGTTTTAGTACCTCTGGTAATTCTGAAAATATTCTTTTAGCTTTAGAAGAATGTAGGAAAAAAGACATCTATAGTATTGGGTTAACAGGACAGAATGGAGGCAAGATGAATAATCTCTGTGATTTAACACTAAAAGTGCCGTCTTTAGAGACTCCACGAATCCAAGAATCTCATATTTTAATCGGACATATTATATGTTGTATTGTGGAAGAAATTATATTTAAAGACCTAAAACCTTCAAAAAATAAGCAATGATCATACGTTCTAAAGCCCCATTACGATTGGGCCTAGCAGGTGGAGGAAGTGATGTTTCTCCCTATAGTGATGAGTATGGAGGATTAATTCTAAATGCCACAATAAGTTTATATGCATATTGTACTATTGAAGAAACTGATAATGGATTAATATCAATTAATGCTCCAGATATAAATAAATTTGCCGATTATCCTGTCTCTAAAACATTACCTATAAATGGCGACTTAGATCTTCACAAAGCTGTATATAACAGAATTGTAAAAGATTATAATATAAAGCCTCAATCATTTTCTTTAACAACCTATTCTGATGCTCCTCCCGGAAGCGGTTTAGGTTCTTCATCAACTATGGTTGTTTCTATAATTAAAGCATTTGCGGAATGGTATAATCTTCCATTAGGTGAATATGAGATAGCTAGATTAGCATATGAAATAGAACGAATCGAACTTAATCTTAGTGGAGGAAAACAGGATCAATATGCTGCAACTTTTGGAGGTTTCAATTTCATGGAATTTAGAAACAATGATCAAGTTATAGTAAATCCGTTGAGAATAAAACAATGGATTATCGATGAGCTTGAAGCATCCATCGTCCTTTATTATACAGGAGCATCTAGAGAATCAGCAAAAATTATTGATGAGCAGAAAAAGAATACCTCTTCAAAAAATATGGAGGCGATTGAAGCTATGCATAGAATTAAACAAAGTTCTATAGATATGAAAGAAGCTATTTTAAAAGGTGATATTACTCAGTTTTCAAAAATTTTAGGTAAAGCGTGGGAAGATAAGAAAAGAATGGCCAGTTCTATATCAAATAGCTATATTGATGAAATTTTTGATATTGCTTTAAATGCTGGAGCTTTTACAGGTAAAATATCCGGAGCAGGAGGGGGAGGATTTATTATATTTATTGTAGATCCCCAAAAGCGAATAAATGTAATTAATGCTCTAGACAAATTAAGAGGGAAAGTTGTCGATTTTCTGTTCAGTAAAGGGGGATGCCATAGTTGGAAAATTTATAATAAAATAAATTAATTTAATCATGTCACACTCTCTCCACATATCCACTTCTTCCAAAGAAGAGAAATACCTCACTCTCCTACCCCAGCTAAAAGGCTTACTCGAAGGGGAGACAGACACTATTGCCAATATGGCAAATATATCTGCGGCCTTGAAAATGACATTTGGATTTTTCTGGGTAGGGTTCTATATAGTAAAAAGAGAGGAACTCGTGCTCGGCCCATTCCAAGGAACAATAGCCTGTACCCGAATCAAATACGGCAAAGGCGTTTGCGGCACAGCATGGAAAGAAAAGCGAACGGTTATAGTAGAGAATGTTAACGAATTCCCCGGGCATATAGCTTGTGATGCCGCTTCGCAGTCCGAAATAGTAGTGCCTCTATTCAACCATAACGACGTGATTGCCGTTTTAGATGTAGACAGTGAACATCTCAATCATTTCGACAAAACGGACGCTCTCTACCTCGAGCAGATAGTAAAGTTCCTTGAAGATAAAATCAATTAAATCGTTTTAGAAAGGAAACAATAAAGGAAGAGCCAGTATCATAATTATTCCCATAATCACTTGCAAAGGCAAGCCGACCTTCATATAATCCATAAAGGTATAACGTCCCGCAGTCATTACTAATGCATTGGGTGGAGTTGAGAATGGAGAAGCAAAACACATACTGGCCGCAACTGCTACAGCAAACAAGAATGGATAAGGACTCACCCCCATCCCCTCTGCAGCCTTCAAGGCTATAGGTGTAAACAACACAGCTGTGGCAGTATTACTTATAAACATAGTGAGCAAAGACGTACAAAAGTAAATCCCCGCAAGCAATGCATAAGGGCCCATATCTCCCAAATGATTAACTAAAGAACCCGAGATAAGAGTATCTACTCCTGTATTCTGAAAAGCAGTAGCCATCGGCAACATTGCACCAATCAGTACTACACTTTCCCAGTTTATACTATTATACGCTTCTTCCATATTACGAAGACAGCCCGTTACCACCATCAGCACAGCAGCTAACATAATAGCAATCACCGAAGGGAGAATCTCTAACACCATTGCCAATACCATCAATATCATTATCCCGGCTGCAATAGGAGCATTCTGATCCAATGTTACTTTAGCGGCCTCTTTCAATGGTTGACCTACAAGCACCAGATCATCTTGCCTGTTGTCTAAATTTGCCAAATCTTTCCAAGTACCCTGTATCAAAAGAGCATCCCCCGAATGCAACTTAGTATCTTTAATATCCCGCATCTTATATTCATTCTGACGCTGAATACCCAATACATTTACATTATACTCTTCCCTGAAACTAATTTCAGAAATTGTACGATTTATCAATCTGGAATTAGGCATAATAAAGACCTCTGCAATACCCGACTCCTGAAATCCTGCGAATGGAGTTTCATCGGTTTTTTTCTCCAAATGGAGATCATTATCAGAAACAAATCTTTCTATATTTTCTATATCTCCGAGGCAATATAATACATCATCTTTCAATATTACCGACTTGGGGCCTGCAACCTCCTCTATAAACTTTTTTCTGAATCTCGAATTACCATTCTTACGTATAATTTTACTGATACTGATATCGTAGGTTGAAGCAATCTTTAGTTCGGCAAGCGTTTTGTTCAACAATGGCGAATCAGACTTTACCTCTACCTTGTACGATTGTTGTTGCAGTTGGTATTCCTGAGCCAATTCAACCAAAGATTTTCCTTCTTTCTTCTTGCCCGATGATGAATCACTCTTTGAAACAAGCAGCTTGCTCAAGAAGAAGAGAACGACAACACCAATACCCAACGCAATGAAACCGATAGGCGCAAACGAGAAAAAGGATAAAGCCTCATATCCGGCATCAACAAGCGCATTCTGAATCACAAGATTGGGAGGTGTACTAATCAACGTAAACATCCCCATACTACTGGCAAAAGCCAAAGGCATAAGGTAACGACGTGGACTTATATTGGCACTCGCAGCCATACTCACAATAATAGGCATCATCACGGCCACAGTGCCCGTATTACTCACAAAAGCTCCGATAGAAGCCGTAACCAACATGACCAGAATAAATAGTTTATTCTCATTCTGCCCTGCGGTCTGAAGTATTTTGCTACTTATCATCTTTGCCAGCCCTGTGCGGAAAATACCGGCTCCTACGACAAAGAGACCAATCATCATAATTACAACCGAATTAGAAAAACCGGCTAATGCTTCGGTAGGAGTCAACACTCCGGTTAATGCCAATATGAGCAGAGCACATACAGCCACAAGATCTGAACGAACCTTTCCTCGCATGAAGAAAAAAGATGCGACCAACAAAGTTGCTAATGTTATATTGATAGGAGATAGTAAAGACGAAAGTTCCATTTGCGTAATTGTTTATAATTCCTTTCCAGTTTGTAAACAATGCAAAGATAAAAAATACTGATTCATCCAGCTACTTGTTTCTAACAACAACAATAAAAAGATAAGAATTGTTTGTATTTTTTCACTTTCGTTGAATACGAAGTCTTTTTATAGAAAAAGGAACATTATACGAAGGATTCCCTTAAGGCTTGCTAAGGAGAAGAATTTAGTTGTCTCTGAACAGAATGAAGCGCCTAAGACTTAACAGTCTACAAGCAAGACTCCGTTCTGTTCAGAAAACAACAACATACAAACACGCTTCTGTGTACAAAGATACTTATATGTGAAAAAGGAATATCTTTCTATAAATTATATTCTAAAACACTACAAAAACAAGAATGTTCACACATTTAGTTATACGCTAATATTTTTTAAATGTTACATAAATATTAAAAAAACAGATTCTCAATCAACAACTACTCCTTTGATATTTGCAATACTAATTCCTCTGAAACAATCATCAGCGCAGTTATTTTCACTATAACCACACAAGGAAATCATTCCTTCGTTTTTTGTTTCAAAATAAGTTTGCGTATCTTTTCTTTTTTTCAACCAGTCTTGTTTTGCCTTTTCATAAACTTCATCGAGAGTTAAAACATCCGATGCCGGCGTATTTTTATGACTACCTAGTTCTAATACGTTTTCAGTCCACTCCAATTCAAGATTAGCATTTACTTCACTCGGATAGCCGGTATATTTAAAGCTTCGCCTATTTACTTTGCCATCATAAATAGTGATAGTCGTTTGCCAGGAATAACCAACCCATGTACCTCCGGTTGTTGTATATTCGTATGTATTATTGGTTTGTTTCTTAAAACGACTCCATGCTTCCTGACTATCCTTAAATCTATCTTCGTATTCAAAATTATCATTATCACAAGATGTGAAAACAAAACCAACGAACAACAGTATAAGTAGCATTTTATGTTTCATAGTCTATACACTTTGGGGGTCTTTATTAGCAATATATTATTTTTTCAAACTAGATGTTTTTATTTTAGCAACACTTTCTGAATAGAAATAAGCAAGTTCATCTCCTATAATATTATGATGCAATACGAGTCTTTTTCGTTGCATTTACTTTTTATATATCTCAAAAAAAAATAAAACTTGACAATTTAAGGATATATCAATCCGTTCAGTACAACAAAGATAATCTATATATTCCTTTGCAGTACAATGGATATTTTATTTGAAAATTGAGACTCCATAAGAATTTTGGCAAGCCTTTTGCTATATACTTATCAACATCAATTTGGATACAATAAATTACGCTTGTTAATTTGTTGACAATATCTTTGTTATTAGCTGAAAATAAAATAAATATAAAATATGAAAGAGGATATTTCTGATAAAGATCTTGAAAGAGATGAATTTGTAGAAACAGACAATCTGACAAATAATCAGACAGAAGAAAATGCAGGAGACGAAGCAAGTGACAATGTGACCGATTGGGAAGCAAAATACAATGAGCTCAACAACTCTTACCTGCGCCTTAATGCTGAATTCGACAACTATCGCAAACGTACATTGAAAGAAAAAGCCGAGCTGCTTAAATCAGGTAGCGAAAGAGTGTTGCTTGACATCATAGCGGTAGTCGATGACTTTGAGAGAGCATTAGACAACATCTCTAAAACGGAAGACATAGATGCTGTAAAAGAAGGTATAGATCTTATATACAGCAAGTTTTCAAGCTTCCTTACCAAGCACGGAGTAAAAGAGATAGAAACCATCGGTCATGCATTCGACACCGATAAGCATGAGGCGGTAACTACTATTCCGGCTCAGAGCGAAGAAGACAAAGACAAAATCATAGACAGTATACAGAAAGGATACACACTCGATGATAAAATCATCAGATATCCTAAAGTAATTGTTGCAAAATAAAACAAGAATATTTCGATGGCAACAAAGAGAGACTACTACGAAGTGCTAGAGGTAACCAAGACCGCAACATCTGAGGAAATAAAAAAAGCATATCGCAAAAAAGCAATTCAGTATCACCCCGACAAAAACCCGGGAAACAGTGAGGCAGAAGAAAAATTTAAGGAAGCTGCCGAAGCCTACGAAATACTGAGCGACGAGCAGAAACGTGCCAAATATGACAGATATGGACACGAAGCTCCGGGCGGATTTGGCGGCGCAGGAGGATTCTCGATGGATGACATATTCTCTCAGTTTGGCGATATATTCGGCGGGCACTTTGGAGGAGGATTTGGCGGGTTTGGCGGTCAACGTGGCCCTAGAACAAACAGAGGTTCAGACCTTCGTGTAAAAGTCAAATTATCTCTGAAAGATATCGCATCGGGCGTAGAGAAAAAGATAAAAGTAAACAAATTTGTTTCTTGTACGCACTGTAAAGGTACAGGAGCAGACAAAGGCACAGCCTACGAAACATGTTCGACCTGTAAAGGCTCGGGTGTTGTTACTCGTGTGATGAACACCATTTTGGGGCAAATGCAAACACAATCTACATGTCCGACATGTAACGGTGAAGGAAAGACCATTACGAAAAAATGTGCTCACTGTGCCGGAGAAGGTATCACCCGCGAAGAAGAAGTGATAACCATCAACATTCCTGCCGGAGTAGCAGAAGGCATGCAACTATCGATGAGTGGTAAGGGAAATGCAGCCCGCCATGGTGGTATAAATGGCGACTTGCTTATCTTGGTAGAAGAAGAACCGCATCCTGAGTTGTTCAGAGACGACAATGATATAGTTTACAACCTACTGCTGAGTGTTTCTACAGCCGCATTGGGTGGTAATGTCGTTGTACCTACTATAGACGGAAAGGTAAAGGTAACGATAGAACCGGGAACACAGCCGGGTAAGGTTTTGCGACTCAAAAATAAAGGTCTGCCAAGCATCAACAGATACGGCACGGGAGACTTGTTGATAAACATCAGTGTCTATATTCCCGAAAACCTGAGCGACAGCGAGAAAGAAACCCTCACAGGATTGGAAAACTCTCCTAACTTTCAGCCTAGCAAATCGGTAAAAGAGAAGATATTCACTCATTTCAGAAAAATGTTCGATTAATCTCAATATTATTTAGATAAATAAAAAGCAATTCTTCCTTCTATAAGGGAGAGTTGCTTTTTTATTTCTCCTGATCTATATAAATGATGTAATATTTCATTTTCTATTATATCTTTGTTATAACCTAATGTTTATACAAATACAGCGAGCGATGAAGATTAAAGATATTCTGCATGTCATAGAACAGATTGCCCCTATTCCTTTGCAGGAAGGATTTGATAATAGTGGAGTGCAAATAGGAGATATACATCAGGAAGCCAAAGGCGCAATTGTTTGTATAGACGTCACCGAGGCCGTAATGGACGAAGCGATAGCCTTAGGCTGCAATCTGATCATATCGCACCATCCTCTGGCGTTCCGCAGCTTCAAATCTCTCACAGGCAAAAATTATATCGAACGCTGCATGATAAAGGCATGCAAGCACGACATCGTTGTATATGCAGCCCATACCAATCTGGATAATGCCTCGGAAGGAATTAATCAGTATTTGGCTGATATGCTCAACCTGCAACATGTAAGGATTCTTGATCCGCAAAAGGACAAACTACTTAAGCTTGTAACCTTTGTTCCACATTCACATGCCGAGCTTTTGCGCAATACATTGTTCAATGCAGGAGCCGGATCGATAGGCAACTACGACTCGTGCAGCTACAATATTACAGGAGAAGGAACATTCAGAGCAGGTGATGAAGCCAAGCCCTACTGTGGCGAAATAGGCGAATTGCACACCGAACCCGAGACACGCATCGAAATGGTATTGCCTGTATACAAGCGGTCGGAAGTTTTGCGCGCACTCATCTCGGTACATCCCTACGAAGAACCCGCATACGATTTCTACGCTTTACAAAACGAGTGGAGTAAAGCCGGAAGCGGTATCGTGGGTACGCTGCCCGAAGAGATGGACGAAGAAGATTTCTTATACTTGCTCAAAGACACATTCCACCTCAATATGCTGCAACACTCGCCTTTGCGTGGCACCCCCATACGCGATGTGGCTATATGCAGCGGCAGCGGGGCATTTCTTATTCCGAAAGCAGTTTCTTACAGCGCCGATATTTTCATCACGGGAGAAGCTAAGTACAACGACTTCTATGACGTGGAAGACAAAATATTGCTTGCAGTGATAGGACATTACGAGTCTGAAATTTTCACAAAGAATATTTTTTTCGATATTATTTCAAAAAAATATCCTACCTTTGCAGTATATATGTCAGGGTTTGACGTAAATCCTGTAAAATATTTGTAATCAGGCGGTGACACACTCCCGCTTATTACGGATGATGTAGTAAGAAGATAGTTGAAGCTATTCGATTACTGCATTTTTTTATGATAGAAATTCAATAAACAAAAATATCTTATGGCAAAAAAACCGACAGAAAAAGAAGTAACGGTAGAAGAAAAGCTACATACGCTTTATCATCTACAGCTGAAACTATCTGAAATAGATAATATCAAAATCCTACGTGGAGAACTTCCTCTTGAAGTAGCCGACCTTGAAGATGAAATCATCGGATTGGAAACTCGTATCAAAAAACACGAGGCTGAATTAAAAGAAGCTGAAACTGCGATTTCGCATCAAAAGCAAAAAGCAAAAGACAGCGAGCTTAAAATTGCAAAATACAAAGAACAGCTTGATAATGTTCGCAACAACCGTGAGTTCGATCACCTCAGCAAAGAGATAGAGTTCGAAACATTGGAGATTGAGTTATCCGAAAAACGCATCCGCGAATTTAGCCAAGATTCAAAAAGCCTTGCTGAGCAAATAGAAAAGAGTAAAGCTTTTCTTAGCGAACGTGCTGCCGACCTTGCTCAAAAGAAAGAAGAACTGGATGGCATTGTATCTGAAACAAAACAACAAGAAGAACAACTTCGCGACGAAGTGAAAGATATCGAGGCCGAAGTAGAACCTCGTTTATTACAAGCCTTCAAGAGAATTCGCAAAAGTGCACGCAACGGTTTGGCTGTTGTATGTATAGAGCGTGGTGCTTGCGGGGGTTGCTTCAACAAAATTCCACCACAAAAACAAATGGATATCAAAATCGGTAAGAAAATTATCGTTTGCGAATATTGTGGTCGTATCATGATTGATCCGGAACTGATAGCAGCAGAGTAACTTATCAGAAAATAACATATTTTACAAATAATCGGAAAGGTTAAAAAGATCTTTCTGATTATTTTTTTTGCTTTTTTCTTAAACATTATCTTCCACATCTTGTTCTATTTATTATACACTGAAAAACAAAATGGAAAACTTTTCCACAATATACAATTTTTACATATCTAATTTTCAGGTAATTAAATTTTAAAACGGAAAACTTTTTACTTTGTTAATAAATATATATTGCAAAATTTGTTTCATCATCACATAATCTGTAATATTGCATTAACAAAAAAAAATCAAGAGAAACAGACGAAATAATTTATATAAAAAAAACATAAACAAATGGCACAGAAGGTTTACACTTTTGACGAGGCGTATAAAGCCGCACTTGATTACTTTAACGGTGATGAGCTAGCCGCTAAAGTATGGGTTAATAAATACGCCCTAAAAGATGCGACAGGCAATATCTACGAACAATCGCCCGAAGATATGCATTGGAGATTGGCGAACGAAATAGGCCGTATAGAATCAAAATATAAAAATGGACTCACCACCCAAGAGCTATACGACTTGTTTGACCAATTTAAATATATTGTGCCGCAAGGAAGCCCAATGACAGGGATAGGTAATGACTATCAAATAGCATCATTGTCGAACTGTTTTGTTATCGGCATGGATGGATCATCGGATTCATACGGGGCTATTATCCGCGTTGACGAAGAACAAGTACAACTGATGAAACGCCGTGGAGGTGTTGGACACGATTTATCACACATACGCCCTAAAGGATCACCGGTAAAGAACTCAGCTCTTACATCTACCGGACTTGTCCCTTTTATGGAAAGATATTCCAACTCTACACGTGAAGTCGCTCAAGACGGACGCCGTGGAGCTCTTATGCTTAGCGTATCGATCAAGCACCCGGACTCGGAATCATTCATTGATGCCAAAATGATAGAAGGAAAGGTTACCGGTGCCAATGTTTCGGTGAGGATAGACGATGCCTTTATGCAAGCAGTAGTAGACGGAACACCGTATACACAGCAATACCCGATAGACTCGGACAACCCGACTACAGTAAAAGAGACCGATGCTACCGAGCTGTGGAAAAAGATAGTTCACAACGCATGGAAATCGGCCGAACCGGGAGTATTGTTTTGGGATACCATTATCAGAGAATCTGTGCCTGACTGCTATGCAGACCTTGGATTCAAGACTATATCTACAAATCCATGTGGCGAGATCCCTCTTTGTCCTTATGACAGCTGCCGTCTATTGGCAATCAATTTATATTCATACGTAGTGAATCCATTCAAAGAAGATGCATATTTCGACTTCGAACTATTCAAAAAACACGTAGGACTGGCACAACGAATCATGGACGATATTATCGATCTTGAAACCGAAAAGATAGATAAGATCCTGAACAAAATAGAAATCGACCCTGAGAACGAAGAAGTTAAATGGCCTGAAAGACATCTATGGGAAAAAATTCGTAAGAAAACACTACAAGGCCGTCGTACAGGAGTAGGTATCACAGCCGAGGGCGACATGATTGCCGCTATGGGCTTGCGCTACGGAACAGAAGAGGCTACAACTTTTGCCGAAGAAGTACACCGCACACTGGCTATTGCTGCATACCGTGCCTCTGTGGAACTGGCGAAGGAACGTGGAGCATTCGAAATATTCGACATCGAACGTGAAAGAAACAATCCTTTCATCAATCGTTTGGCTGAAGTTGATCCGAAGCTATACAAAGACATGGAAAAATACGGACGTCGCAACATAGCATGTCTTACAGTAGCACCTACAGGAACAACGAGCTTGATGACACAGTCGACATCAGGTATCGAGCCGGTATTCCTCCCGGTGTATAAACGCCGCCGCAAAGTGAATCCGAACGACAAGGAAGTCCGTGTAGACTTTGTTGACGAAAACGGAGACTCTTGGGAAGAATATGTCGTATTCCACCATAAGTTTGTGACATGGATGGAAAGCAAAGGATATCCTGCTGCCAAACGATATACAAATGAAGAAATAGACAAGATGGTTGCCGAATCTCCTTACTACAAGGCTACTTCA
The DNA here is from genome assembly GCF_043392705.1 of Dysgonomonas sp. Shenzhen-Wh21. Lineage (NCBI taxonomy): Bacteria > Pseudomonadati > Bacteroidota > Bacteroidia > Bacteroidales > Dysgonomonadaceae > Dysgonomonas > Dysgonomonas sp. Shenzhen-Wh21. The sequence goes on along the minus strand of NZ_JAIXHZ010000041.1, from coordinate 6,094 downwards.
AACGATGTAGACTGGCTACAGAAAGTAAAAATGCAGGGACGCATCCAAAAGTGGGTAGACCACTCTATCAGCGTAACCATCAACCTGCCATCTGATGTTTCGGAAGACCTCGTGAACCAGCTCTATATAGAAGCTTGGAAAAGCGGATGTAAAGGATGTACTGTGTACCGTGACGGATCACGCGCCGGAGTTCTTATTGCCAACGACAGCAAAAAGGAGGAAGAAGACTGCGGAGACTGCTACGAACGCCCTCAGATAGTAATGGAACGTCCTCGTGAACTGGCTGCGGATGTCATCAAATTCCAAAACAACAAGGAAAAATGGATTGCTTTCATCGGCTTATTAGACGGACGCCCTTACGAGATCTTTACCGGATTGTCGGACGATGACGAAGGCCTTGTGCTTCCGAAGAACATCAATCAAGGTGTGATTATCAAAACAATGAACGACGAAGGTCAACGTTCATACGACTTCCAGTTTAAGAATAAGAGAGGTTATAAAACAACAATCGAAGGATTGAACGGCAAGTTCAACCCGGAGTTCTGGAACTACGCCAAACTGATATCGGGAGTCTTGCGTTACGGAATGCCCATCGATCAGGTTGTAAAACTTGTTCAGGGACTTGAACTCAACAGCGAAACTATCAACACATGGAAGAATGGTGTTGAACGTGCGCTGAAGAAATACCTACCGAATGAAACAGAAGCCAAAGGTCAAAAATGTCCTGTCTGTGGACTAGAGACATTGGTGTATCAAGAAGGTTGTATGAAATGTACAAACTGTGGTGCATCAAAATGCGGATAAAGCATTTTTCAATAATAATAACAAAGCAGCAAGACAAATCGTCTTGCTGCTTTTGTTTTTTATTGTATTTTTGTAGCAAACTTACAATAACTTCATGTACGCCCAGAAGAATAGCTTCGACGATGGAGTATCTCTTGTTCGGAGAATATACAACAACACAGAGAAACTCTTGCACTCTATCAGCAACACCAAAACAAAGACAAGGACGTGTTGGATAGTTGTGATAGTAATCTGTTTCACAGCTATATATTCACTAAACAGGCTGACTCCTATTATATCCGATGACTTTGCATACCTCTTCATTTATGGTGAAGATGGCCGTATCACTTCCATCAAGGATATTATACATTCGCAAATCAACCATTACTACATGTGGGGTGGACGCTCCGTTGTTCATTTTATTGCACAAGTACTGCTAATGCTGCCTAAATATATAGCCGATTTACTAAATACACTAGTTTATTTAAGCTATATATCCTTAATCTACCTGCACATAAAAGGAAGTGCAAAGAATAGTATTCTTTTATTTTTAATGGTCAATCTGGGGGTTTGGTTCTTGCAGCCCGTACTTGGAGACACCGTCTTTTGGCTGACAGGCTCTGCCAACTACCTTTGGGGAACATGGCTAATTTTACTATTCCTTTTGCCCTTCAGGCTGTACACTGGAAGAGTATCAAGGCCTATATTACAAGCTTTTTACTCTGTGTGTATTTTCATACTGGGAATACTAGCCGGATGGACAAACGAAAACACAGCGGCTGCAATGTTAGTGATTGTTATAGGCTTTTTCATATATTATCGTTCACAGAAGTGGGCTATTCCTGTTTGGGCTATTGCGGGATTTGCCGGAGCTATTATAGGCTTTATCATCATGATAGCTGCTCCGGGAAACTTTGTAAGAGCTGGAGAATCTACATCATTCAGCCTATACAACTTAAGTTACCGCCTATTTATGTGGACGCTGACACTTTTTTATTATAGTGGACCTCTTTTTCTTATTACTCTCATTTCCATTATCACTTTCAGTCGTTTTTCGAGAGGAGATAGAAAGGACAAAATGAAGCTTGTGCTCATATATGCAGTAGCGGCTATTGCAGCAGTATATGCCATGCTGGCTTCACCTACATTCCCACGCAGAGCACTCTTTGGGGTTGTCACTTTCCTTATTATTGCCATAGGCATCTGCCTTTACAATCTGGATTACAAAAACGTATTCTTGAAGCAAATAAGACTTATCGTAATATCAATATCACTGATGGCTTTCTTATTTACCTTTTATCTCAGTTGGAAAGAAATCAATTCGTACAGTAAGATCGTAGCTCAACGTGAAGCCACTATAAAACAAGCAAAAGAAGAAGGTTTAGATTATTGTGAATTTACACGATACAACGGCAGTTCGTACATCCACGGAGAAGACCCATACTCGGAAGTGCTTATGTCTCGTTATTATGGGATAACGATCAAATTAAAAGATTGAAGCGGAATTAAGCTAGAAGATATCGATCCCCATCAGTGTACCTGTAATAATACCGGCTACACCCAAACCTACCAATAACACTCCTATGATCTTATTAAATATCTGAAGCCCTCTGGGATTGAAGCGGGATCGCAGTTTATTAACAAAGTAAGTGACCAGCAACCACCACAACATAGCTCCGATACCGATAAAAGATATGGTAAGAAGATCGTACCCGAAAGGCTTATCTGCATCAATCACATTGAAGCGAGCAAACAGGGCTATATAAAGAAATAATGTAGCGATATTGGAAACGGTAAGTCCTAGCGAAGATGCAAAGACCTTCCAGAAAGACATAGCATTTTCTTTTAGTTTTGTAAGGCTTTTCGACGGGTTTTTATTGAAAACTACATACCCGAAAGCAATAAGAACAATACTACCCACAATCTTAAGAGGACCTTCGTGTTGTTGAATAAATTCGGTACTGAACCCTAGACCTAAAGCTGCAATAATAGCAAGCAATGCTATCAGCATATCACCCACAGCCGCTCCGAGTCCGGTTATCAACCCTTGCTTCTTTCCTTCGTTCAGAGTACGCTGAATACACAGCATACCAACAGGCCCCATAGGAGCAGAAGATAAAAAACCAATAAATAATCCTTTTATAATGATATATACCATTAACTATATATTAGTGGAACACCCTGTCTGTCAACAGGGAAAAACTATAAGGTTTCATTTTTTTATAGTTAAGAGTCCCTCTCAGCTTCACAAAGATAGCATCAAAATCTTAGAATATGACACAAATGCGGTAAAACCGAGTTTGAGATTAAGTATTTTTAATCTAATCGAATCATCATCGGCGGTTTAAAAATATCAATTTATATTTTCTTTTATCTTATTAAATAAAAAATTGAAAAGTCGAGAATAAAAAGGAAATTTGAAGAAAAATGTGTCTCAAGAGTCTTACACCATCCTTGAGACACATTTATATTTATATAGAACTTATCTTAAGACCAATAAAGAATGTACGAGGCAATGATGGTCCGTAAATATATTCAGAATCCCTGTTAGGGCCTTTGTCGTAATCTTTCTGTATCTGATTGAACATATTCTGTATTCCGCCATTAATCTCCACTTTGTTAGTAGCATTCAGATTGAAGAAATAAGACAGCTTCACGGTCATATCCACAAAGCTGCGTGTTTTTACAGTCACATCTTTTTCAACACCTTCTGCACCGGAAAAGTGGGGAGCCAACATAGAGCCGGTATACACTCCCGACAAGGAGACGGCATAGCTTCTCTTAGGTGTAGCGGTTGCAGAAAAGAATCCATACGTATCAGGTGATCGGAGCATCTTCTTCACAGGTTCTACATACGACTCTGACGACCAGCTTACAGGTTCTGTATAGCGGCTTCTCTGCCAAGTAAATCCACCTTGCAGCTCAAGCCAATCGATAGGCTGTATTGTTGTTTCCAGATTTAGCCCATATACGTATGCACCATCACCATTCTTGCGGGTCATTATAATATTACCCATAGCGTCGGTTCCTGTTTCTTCTACTATAAATACCCGGTTTATCTTATTATAAAATCCTTCGACAAGAAAATAGGAATAAAACTTATTATTAAACAAAGTATAATCAAATCCTCCATTGATAGCATTCGAATATTCGCGTTTCAGGTTTTCACCAAGAACAGTAATCGTAGCCTTTCCTCCAATAACAGGTACATCCAGATCAGAAGCTATTATTTCAGGAGCTCTGTATCCCATCGAATACGCTGCACGCAGATTCACCTTCTCTCCCACTCTGTATCTTATACTCGAACGGGGAATGATATTTACATTATTCAATTTATTATGCTTATCACCTCTTATACCTACAATGAAAGTTAGCTTGTCGTCGCGCCACTCATTCTGCGCATAGAGGCTGCTTACATTCAGAATTTGCTTCATATTCCGGCTATGAATCGTATCATGAAGGTTTGTATACTCTTGTGTAAAACCTACAGTAAACTTAGCAGGCATAAACAGCAATTTATCGGTATTCACCTCGTAACGAACAGTACCTGCAGCTGCCAGTTCGGATGTATTACCATAGCCATTCAGATCACGACCACCGCCATAATAACTATCTCTGCCTGTCTTTTGTATAGAGCCATTCACAGTCAGCTTACGCTTGTTATCGTCACTCGAATGTATATACCCCACGCTCCCGGCATGTATACTATAATCTGTAGTCTCGGCTATCTCGGCTTCGTGGGGTGGGCGATTGAGATTATCTCCTCCCCTTCTGTACTCGGAGATATAGTGATATTCGAGCGTGAGCTTATCGTTTAAAGTAGGCTTTGTAAAACTGCGGAAGCCAATAGATGTCGCCTTATTTTTTCCAATTTCGGAGAAACCATCATCGTTGGCATCCCACGCATTACGATGGCGCATATTAGCAAATAATGAAATACCCGAAGTCTTCGTTCGGTCTACAAATGAAGAGTTGAGAGACAGGATATTATCAGCCGATTTTCCGTCTATCAAAGACATATTGTATTTTGCTTGATAAGAATTCTTCTCCGGCTCTTTTGTTATCACATTAATAACTCCGCCTATTGCATTTGCGCCATATAGAACAGAGCCACCACCTCTGATTACTTCGACTTGTTCTATCATATTGGTCGGCATCTGTTCTAATCCATACATTTTAGACAGGGATGTAAATACAGCTTGTCCGTCAATAAGCATTTGCGAGTACTGACCTTCCAATCCATTGATACGAACTTCTTGTGTACCGCAATTCTGGCAATTAGTCTCTACACGCAAGCCCGGCATATAATTCAAGCCTTGCGAAAGCGATACGGAGTTGGTAGCCTCAAATGTTTTTGTTGTAAGCTCGTTTACCACCACAGGCGAAATTTTCCGATTGAGAGCCCTCAATGATGCTGTTACTGCAATTTCGCCGAGCTGCTGATTCTCGGGTTCTATATACATGGTCACATTTCTGGTAACGCCCTGCCCTATAGTTACCTCTTGCCTTATGGGAGCATATCCTATATACTGCGTTACCAGAATATATGTCCCTGCGGACATTCTGTCGATGGAGAAATGACCTGTCTCGTCTGTTACGGCAACATGGTTGGTTTTATCGATATAAACGGTTACACCCGGAAGGTGCTCTTCGGTTTGTCCATCGAGCACATGCCCTTTGATGAATGACGTTTTCAATTGCGCTATAGAACTTATAGCATATAGTATATAGAATGACAAAAGTATAATCTTTTTCATATTGATTAAAATATATAATATGGTACAATAACAATGCAGTAATGCACCATTTTGTATGATGTATTGGCAACACAAATCTCGTCGAAGAAATTTGCATTACACTTTTTTGGGAATAAGTTAAATGAATAGAGATTGAAGCATGAACACTTCAATCACAAGGAGGAAAACGATTCCTCATAATTAGACTTTATATTGTCTCAGGATAGAAACGAAGGGGGTGCTCTATAGTTGGCAGAATACAGAACAGGAGGAATTACATCCTTTAGTATTACCTGCTTGTATGTAAAGATTATCTCGGGAATGTATATATCACCGATATAGGAAGACACAGCCTCAAAAGAAGCTAGATTGGATAACTGATTGAAAGTAAAGAAACCGGCTGAGGTATGATGATGAGTTTCGAATGGCAGTTGCCTGTTATCGTCGCCATCTTTTGCCAGCTTCTTATATGGATGTGAGTGCACATAAACCACTCCATTGTAGACGTGGCTATGTACAAAATAAGATACACAGCCCAGATATCCTATATACAATAGGAATAATACTCTGGCTGT